>JANQGW010000018.1 GCA_028282905.1 Sedimentisphaerales bacterium
AGAGCATGTCAAGAAATGATGCAGCCGCTTATGCCTACTGCGGCTTCGCCCGGCGTCGTTGAAAATACTCGCCTATGAATAGCATAGGCTGCGTTTTTCGTCTTGCCGGACTCGTCCTCGTGACGGCCTAAGCAGCCACATCTTTACTTGAAATGCTCTTAAAACTGTATGGGCCAGTTTCAGCAAAGTTGCACGGAGAATTGATTATGGCTTACGTTCACGGATATTCAGAACGTGAAACACAGCGTCTGTATGAGCAATCTGAGATATTGGAGGAGATTATTCACTCTGGGACACAGTACGGTTCCGGTCAACATGTTTTAGAGGCCGGTTGCGGCGTGGGGGCGCAGACACGGCTGCTGTTGCGGCACAGTCCCGATGCCAACTATACCTGTATCGATATTTCCGAAAAATCTCTGGTAGCGGCACAGCGACTCAAACAGCAGCCCGGCTTTGAGAATGTAACGTTTCAACAAGAAAACATTCATCAACTTACCTTTGACGATGAGGTGTTTGATCATATCTTTGTTTGTTTTGTTCTGGAGCATCTGGCCGACCCTGTTGCGGCGTTGGGGGAACTTAAACGCGTTCTCAAACCTGGCGGCACCGTTACTGCTATTGAGGGCGATCACGGCTCCTGTTTCTGGCATCCGGAGACAGATGCGTCGATTGCCGCCTGGAACGGTCTGATTGACGCCCAGCGAGCGCAAGGGCACGATCCCAACATTGGGCGTCGATTGACACCGCTGCTGACGGAGGCAGGTTTTTGTGTGCAACGCTGTGATCCTGCCTGGCTGTATGCGGACAAACTTGCGCCTGCTTTGCGTGACGGCATGGTGGATCATATTATTGTCCCGATGGTGCAATCGGCCGAACAACAGATTCTGGACGACCGGCTCGTAGATGAGTTCGTTTATCGAAAGGGCATTGCCGATCTGTCCCGCGTGGATGAAATCGAAGAAGGTACCTTTTTCTACACATGGTTCAAAGCGACAGGCAGGAAAATTGAAACGGAGAGTGTATGAGTTTATATGATACTGTAATACAGGAATTTATTGAGTCCTCTCATAAAGTCGCGGTATACGGTTTGGTTCGCTGCAGCAGCGGCAATCTCTCCTGTCGGATTGAGCCGGATGTTGCGTTACTTTCAGCCAGTCAATCGTGGCTGGCCGAGCTGACGGCCGAACAGGTTGCGGTTTGTGATATCCCGACCGGCCGTTGCCTCAATGACAAAACGCCTACCTGTGAAAGTACGTTTCACATAGGGATATTGAAAAAACGCCCCGAAATTAATACTGTGCTGCATTTTCAAAGTCCGTATGCGACTGCAATCGCCTGCGGAAAACCGGAGATGTATGACTATAATATGGTGATTGAAGTGCCTGTCTATATTGGAACCCCTGTGGTGGTGCCTTATCTGCCGCCCGGTTCGGGGCAACTGGCACAGGCAGTGATTGATGGATTTCGGGATACGCAGACAACGATGGCGATTCTCAAAAAACACGGCTTGGTCACCGTCGGTAAAGATTATAATGAAGCGATCCAAAGGGCGGTCTTTTTTGAGATGGCCTGCCAAATCTTGCTGATGAATCCTACTGTCGAGCCTCTGAGTCCCGATGACGTCAACTATCTTCGCGATATTGGGCAGGCCTGAAAGTCCGTGGTTGCCAATGGTCATCAGAGGGCGTATAATGCGGCGGTGTTGTTTTGAACAACTGTGTGACGTTTGTTGAAACAGGAAATATCCATCAGTCCTGACAGGACTATAGTTTTGGGGCAAGTATGAAAATTGTAGCCGATCAAAATATACCGTTTGTTGCCGAGTGCTTTTCATCCATTGGAGAGGTGACGTTAGTGGGCGGCCGGGATGTTACGCCCTCGCTGGTTAAAGATGCTGACATCCTGCTGGTGCGAAGCATAACGAAAGTCAATGCCGACTTGCTGGCAGGCAGCCAGGTGAAGTTTGTCGCGACGGCGACGATTGGGGTTGAACATGTCGACCAGGGATATTTGGCGTCCAAAGGCATCGGCTTTGCATCTGCACCGGGTTCCAATGCCAACAGTGTGGCCGAATATATTGTCGCGGCGATGCTTGCGCTTGGCAAAAAATATCAATATTCACTCGAAGGCAAATCCATTGGCGTTGTTGGCGTGGGCAATGTCGGTTCGAAAGTTGCGAATAAGTGCGAAGCACTGGGCATGAAGGTTGTCCTGAATGATCCGCCGCTGGAGCGGCAAACCGGCGATGACAAATACCGTCCGGTTGAGGAGATATACGATTGTGACTTTGTGACGATGCATACGCCGCTGACACGCGAGGGGCAGGATAAGACGTATCATCTGGCCGATGAGGCATTTTTTGCATCATTGAAGAACGGGGCGGTCTTTTTGAATTCATCCCGCGGCAAGGTGCAGGATGAATTGGCTCTGAAGCAGGCGATGCAGTCCGGGAAACTGTCGGCGGTGGTGCTGGACGTTTGGGAAACCGAGCCGGATGTCGATCCGTGGCTGCTGCAACATGTGGATCTTTCGACGCCGCATATTGCGGGGTATTCCTTTGACGGCAAGGTGGCGGGTATGACGATGATTTACGAGGCGTGTTGTGAGCATTTTGGGCTGACGGCGAAACATACCGCTGATGATTTTTTGCCGGAACCGGAGGTGAAAGAAATTGTTATTGATGCCGAGCAATATGCTCAGCAGGAAGAACGGGTGATTCATGATGCCGTTCAACAGGTTTATGTGATCAACCGGGATGATTTTAATATGCGCGAGATTTTATTGCAGCCGGAAGATGAGCGAGCCGCTTGGTTTGATAAACTGCGAAAGGAATATCCTGTCCGCAGGGAGTTTCAGAATACCAAAGTTGTTATGCCGGGCGTTGAGTGTTGTGTCATCAATAAGCTGGCTGGTATTGGGTTTAAGGTAGGTCTATGACGAAAAAGCTTTCGGACATACTGGAATGGCCAACGGGGCGGCTGGATTTTTCCGGCGGCGGGTTGGTGATGGGCGTGCTGAACGTGACGCCGGATTCGTTCAGTGACGGCGGGCTTTACCTGGATGTGGATAAAGCGGTCGCTCACGGCGTTGAAATGGCCGAGCAGGGAGTTGCGATTCTGGATATCGGCGCCGAATCGACCCGTCCCGGTTCTGAGGAGGTTGCCGCGGACGAACAGATTCAGCGGGCGGTCCCGGTGATCGAGAAGCTGTCGCAGCAGGTGGAGATTCCTATCAGTATTGACGCGAAAGATGTTGAGGTGGCCGCGGCGGCGATTGAAGCGGGGGCGTCGATTATAAATGACATTTCGGCTCTTGCTGATGACGCCATGACGCAGTTAGCAATAGAAAAGCAGGTGCCGGTGGTGTTGATGCACATGCAGGGAAGTCCGGAAACCATGCAGAAAGCTCCGAGCTATACGGACGTGGTGGCCGAGGTGCTGGAGTATTTAATGGAACGGGCTAAAAATGCTGAGACTGCAGGGCTTTTGGCGGAGCGGATTATCCTGGATCCGGGGATCGGGTTTGGCAAAACAACGCGGCACAACCTTCAATTGCTGAATCGGCTGGATTTGCTGTGTGAGTTGGGGTACCGGGTGCTGGTCGGTACCAGCCGAAAGCGGTTTATCGGGCAAATCACGGGTAAAGAGATGCCTTCTGAGCGCGTTTTCGGAACGGCTGGGACGGTGGCGCTGGCGATTGAAAAGGGGGCCTCGATTGTACGTGTTCACGATGTATTGGAAATGGTCGATGTGGTAAAAACGACTAACGCGGTGTGTCGTCCAGAGTTATATCAATAGTCTATTCTTTCATTTGAAAGGGGGTTTTACGTGTCTAAGAAGAATTTATCTGCAGGTGCTTGTTGGATATTCGTGATCTGTCAACTTATTACTACTTTTACATTTTCAGCTATCGAAGACAAGCAAGGTTCAGAGATTGTTCGGGCGGATAGAAATGCAGCGGTGCTGTTGATTACCGCTGATTCTTTGGCGGACGCCTGGAAACCGCTGGCTCAATGGAAAACCCGGCAGGGCAAGTGGACTGAGATTGTGACAATCTCTCAAATTGAAAAGCAATATGAGGGCGACGATGTTCAGCAGAAGATTCGGGCCTGCTGCTTAGACTATATAGAAAATAAAGGTACACAGTGGGTGATTCTGGGCGGTGACAGTCAGCCGGGCGGCAAAGGGCTGGTGCCGGACCGTGATACTTATCATCAAGATCCGCTGCCGAATCAGAAAGACATTCCGACGGATATCTATTATATCAGTGAGAAAGACTGGGATGCTAACGGAGACGGCATTTACGGCGACTGGGCGAATGACAAAGAGGCCGTGGCTTATACGAATGGCAGGGTAAGTATCGGGCGAATTCCGGTTCGCACAAAAGCGGACGTTGCGGCTTATACCGAGAAGATTGTGGCTTATGAGTCGAATTATCCCACATCGGACTTTGCCAGTCAACTTATTTACACCTGTCCGGAAAACAGTGCTTATCCCAAACTGGGCACAAGCCGTAAGGTTTTACAGGAATGCTGGGATGGCGGGACATGCCGACAGTTTTTTGCAACCCATACGCCGTGGGACAAGGACACGGCGGGGGATTATGATCTCAGTCCGGACCATTGGGTCAAGATGATCAATGACAAAGCCGCCGGCAAACTGCATATGCACGGGCATGGTTTTCTGCCGGTGTGGGTGCTTGAAAAGCATCAAACTGTTACTGCCGGTCACGTTGACAAGCTGACGAATGAAAATGCTTACCTGACCATGACGACGGTGTCGTGTTTTACCGGACATTATGATGCCGAAGCTGACCCGGCAATTACTGAAATGATGCTGCGAAAACCCAAAGGCGGGGCCGTTCTGGTGATTGCTCCATCGCGGCCGGGCGTTCCGGTTTTTCATTCACCGCAGGAGATGCGTTTGATGATAACCGAGGGCAAGATGGATGCGACGACCCAGACGATGACGCGTTTCTGGAAACATGCACTGACCGGATCACTGTCGGCGGGAGAGGCGTTTCAGAAGGCGAAGAATGATATGATTGAAGATGCCAAAAAGTCAGCGGGTTTTCATTTTATTCAGTGCGAGTTGAATTTACTGGGCGATCCCACGCTTGATCTGCGTGCCAAAGACCCGGTGAAACCGAAACTGGAGATTCCCAAAACAATCTCGACCGGCAGGCAGACGGTTAAGGTTTGCTCGGATGTGCCTGATGCAACGGTTTGCCTTTGGAAAGAGGGTGAAGTGTATAAAGTTCTGAAAACTTCCGATGAAGGTGAGGCTGCGGTACAGATTGATTGTAAGACAAAGGGCAAACTGCAGGTTACGATTTGCGGTCCGGGGTTGAATACGTCGCTGGGAGAAATTCAGGTGATGTAGAGAACTCTTGTTTACGGACACTCCTCATTTGAATTGATTTCTTTAATTTTGAATGTTGAATTAAGGAATCGTCTGACGGCGATGCTGTTTAAATAGATTCCTCGGCTGCGCTCGGAATGGCGAATTATTGAGACGCTACTGTTAAATTTGTTTGATGTTGGCGGCTTTGGGGAAGGTGAAGGCGGGTTGTTTTTCGTACAGGGCGGTCCCGAAGTCCAGCATCGTCGTGTTGCCGACAGGGGCGACACTGGTAGAGGTGGAAAGGATATTGGCGATCACAGCTGTCAAATGCGAGAGGAAGCCTTCCTTTTTTTCCGCTTTCTTGATGGAGGCGATTTCAACGGACATGCGGGGCGTGCCGTTGTCGCTGCGTTTGAACTTCAGTGCGTTGACGCGAGCCACCTGGCAATTGGTCCGATTGTCGAAAATGTACTTTCCTTTTTTGCGGGGTATATCATAGATGCTGACCTGAACGGGACTTTGTGAACCGTCACGATTAAAGGATACTTCAATGCTGTTCATCTGAACGGTATCGCCGACCATTGTGCCGGTGCCTTTGATGCGTCCCAGGCAGGGGCCGCTGAGTTGAATCCATTCCAGCAAAGTATTTAGTTCCCTGGGTTTCTTTTTCGAGCTGTCTTTGAATTGCTTTTCAATCATTTCATCTGCTTTGTACAGGGCGGTATAGCCGCCGCTGCCGGTGACTTCAAAATCGCACTGGACATGGATGGTCTTTCCGCTTTGTTTACGTTTCCAACTGGTGACATTCGCCGAGAGAGTGGTGCCGGGTTCGGTGGAGACGGTGACCGATGTAGGGGATGTCAGGGGGACAAAGTACATGAAGCAATCGACGGGATTGGATTGATTGGCTTCGGGGTGATACTCAAGCCGCAGTTCGGGACCGGTAATCAGGTCCATTGTCGTCGATGACGATTGGATCCCCTGCGCCCAGCCGACGGCGGTGACCAAGAGGACGAATAAAATGTAAGGTTTCATTTTCACGCGTTAAGCACCCCCCTGTAAAGTCAGGGTTCTATCTAAAATATATAAAACGTCCTACTACTATAACGGAAAGATTATGCGAAAAGATTAGTTTTTTATTCGATGTTCCCATAAAACTGGCCTTATGGGTCGAAAAAGGCTCAAAATAAGTGTGTTTTTGTCTCGGAAAACGACAAAGTCAGGATATTTGGCGCGTTAAGTTTCTCATAATTTTTTTGCAATTACATAAGATTTTTTCTGCAACGGTTGGTACCGATTGGCGTCTTTATTGGTAAAAGAGGCTTTTTCATTGAAAAAGCGGAAAAAACGTGACTGGAGATGCAGAAATGCTTAAAATGACGGCCATATGGATACTTTTTGAAAGGGCAGGTCATGGAAGAGTTTAAAGAATTTCTCAAACCCGAATTTGTTTGGGCGCTGATCGGCTTGTTGATTATGCTGATGGAGTTTGCGGTGCCGGGGTTGATTATCATTTTCTTCGGCGTTGGCGCCTGGGTCGTTGCGGGGGTCTGTTTATTTGCTGACATCAGTATTAATTGGCAGATTACCATTTTCCTTGTTAGTTCGCTTGTCTTGCTTGCGACGCTGAGGCAATGGGTTAAGGGGATATTTGTCGGCCATACTTATTCCAAGCAGGATGCTGCTGAGGATTTGTCGGATCATATTGGTCAGCGAGTGGTAGTTCAAGAAAAAATCGCTCCGCCCCAAACCGGCAGCGTGGAACTTAACGGTGTTCGCTGGAAGGCGCGGGCGGACATGGAGATTGAAGCCGGTCAGATGGTGGAAGTGACTGGACAGGATAATCTGACACTGATAGTAAAACCTTTAGAAAAATAGGAGAATAACAATGAATTATTTTGTGCCTATCTTAGCGGAATTTCCCGTTAATCCGGGGCTGGTGATTTTGGTTTTAGTTGTCATCTTTGTTCTGGTGACGCTGTTCAAGACCGCTCGTATTGTTCCCCAGAAGGAAGCCTTTATTATCGAACGTCTCGGTAAATATGCCAAGACGCTTGAAGCGGGTTTTCATATTCTTATCCCGTTTCTTGAAAGAGTTTCCTATAAACATACCCTGAAAGAGCAGGCCGTGGATGTTCCGCCGCAGCAGTGTATTACGAAGGATAACATTGCTGTGGAGGTGGACGGAATTCTGTATATGCAGGTGGTGGATCCCAAGAAGGCCTCTTACGGGATTGACAACTATCGGTTTGCCTCGACGCAGTTGGCCCAAACCACGATGCGTAGCGTCATGGGTAAGCTTGAACTGGATAAGACGTTTGAAGAGCGTGAGATGATTAACGCTGCGATTGTGGATGCGGTGGATAAGGCGTCCGATCCGTGGGGTGTGAAGGTAACCCGCTATGAAGTGAAGAATATCGTTCCGCCGCAGAGTATTAAAGACGCGATGGAAAAACAGATGCGGGCCGAGCGTGAAAAACGTGCGGTGATCGCCGAGTCCGAAGGTGACCGTCAGGCCAAGATCAACCGAGCCGAAGGTGACAAGCAGGAAATGATCGCCCAGTCCGAAGGTGAAAAGCAAAAACGCATCAACGAGGCTGAAGGTCGGGCGGCGGAAATCGAGAAAGTTGCCATGGCGACAGCGTTGGGTGTGCGTGAAATCGCCAAGTCCATCAATGCCGAAGGCGGCGGCGATGCCGTGAACCTGCGGATCGCCGAGCAGTACATTAATGCCTTTGAAAAGCTGGCCCAGACGAACAATTCGATTATTATCCCGACGAATCTGGCGGATATCGCCGGTGTGATCAAGGCGGCTACTTCTGTGATTGACAAGGGCAAGCCGCTGGGCAAGGGTACGATACAGGAATAGTACAGCCCGTCAATACCAATAAAAAGCAAAAGCCATGGAAATCGTGCGATTTCCATGGCTTTTTGTAAAGGCCCGAGGACTATTTAGGTTGAGGTAGTAGAGGTACCTGTCGTAGTGTCCTGGGTTAGTAGAGGGCTTATAAGGGCCACCGAATTTCCTTGTAATAATTCCCTCAAATAAAAGCTTCTTCCTGGTAAAGCTACTTCCGCCGCAATCCTTCCGCCGCCACGTTTTGGCACAGACTCAGAATTCAGACGTTTTTTGGACCTTTATAAATAAAGAGTGAGCCGGTATCTGAAAGATTGATAAAAATGAGGCGAAAAAATCAAAAAATTTCTAAAAAACTTATACAAGGTTATAGATTGTTTGTTAAATGCCTTTTTTATAAGGAGTTAAGTGTCTTTGTTTGATTTGTGGGGACGCTTGCATGTTTTCCGAGGCTTGTTCAATTTTCTGATGGATGGATTCGTTGTCATGACAAAAAAAGCCGAAATATCTGGTCAAAAAACCGCATAACAAGTATGATAGAGTATCATATGAATTGCGGGACGAATTTGTGGAAAATCAGCGTGACATCATTGTTGTGAGTGATTTGCACACCGGCGACGGTGGGCCGCGGGATAATTTTGCGGTAGATCACAAAAAGGAAAAGTTTGGGCGTTTTCTGGACTACGTGGAGCAGCAGAATGCGGAGTTGTTTGTTTTGGGTGATCTGTTCGAGTTCTGGCAGGCGAATATCGGTCGTGTATTGACGCATCAAATGGATTTGATCGACCGGCTGGCGGCGATGCAGGCGGTGTATGTGATCGGTAACCACGACGCGGATTTTGAGGATCTGGTGGGGCGGCAGTTCTTTGCACATTCATTTTTTGAGCGGATGAGCGGGCCGTTCGAGCGGACGATCGCCGACAAACGCTTCAAATTCATGCACGGCCATGAACTGGATCCGTTTAACCGGGACGGCACGCCGCGGTGGGGGCGGATTCTGGCGATTTTCGGCGGAATTTTGGAAGACCGTAAAGGCTCGCCTCTTTTGTCGGCCGGCGGCTTTACGGAAAAAAGCCTGTTGAAGGTGGGACGCAGTTTTATGTGGATGTGGAATAATTCGGTGAACCTGTTTGAGAAAAGCGAAAAGCATGAAAAAGCCCATGCGGTGACTGAATCGTTGACGCCCGCACAGGATCCGACGAAGATCAAGGGGATCATGTCGCTGTATCATAATAACAAGATCGCAGAAGGGTATGACTATCTGGTGACCGGGCATACGCATAAGGCGGGACTGTTTCAGGACTGGTATTGTAACAGCGGCTGCTGGGTGGGATTGCGGACGAATTATCTGCGAATCCGGACTGATGCGCATATCGAAGTCTACGAATGGCAGAACGATAAGCCGGTCATGGTCAAAAATACGATGGAATTGACGGGGAGCCTGCAATGAGAAAATTGGGGGTGTTGCTGCTGATTCTGCTTGGCACCGGATGCTTTGCTGTTGAGAGAACTCAAGTGCCTATGCTTGGTCAGGGGGTGATGGCCGGGGAAGTAACGGCCAACAGTGTGATTCTGCAGGCTCGGTTGACGGCAACGCAGGAATTGGTTGATGGCGACCTGCCCGGTTGTGAAGGTGTCGGATATTTTGAAGTCGCACCGTATGATCCTGTGGGGGGCAGCTATGAGGGAGCCGTGAAATCTACGACGCTGAAGGCAGTGGCCGGAAATGACTATCTTCTCAAAGCCAAAATAGCTGGGCTTAAGCCTGGAACCTTTTACCAATACCGCCTGGTTTATGGTAAGAATGTACGGTCACTCATTAAGTCGCCTGACGGGACATTTCGGACGCTGCATGGCAAAGATGCGGCTTATCCAACGTCATTTGTGGTGGTGACGGGGATGAACTATCACAAGTTTCAGAATTCAAAAAAACTCTCTGATGCGGTGAAGCAGCGAGGCTTTCCGGCTCTTGAGACTATTGAAAGTATGCATCCGGATTTTTTTGTCGGGACGGGTGATAATGTTTATTATGACCATCCTAAAGTTCCGGCTGCCGTGACGGTTGAACAGATGCGGCGGAAATATCATGAGCAGTTTGCCCAGCCGCGATTCCATAAACTCTTTCAGACTGTTCCGACATATTGGGAAAAGGATGACCACGATTTCCGTTATAATGATTGTGATCTTACCACGGATAAGAGGTCATCGGTTGAATTGGGTTTACGAGTGTTTGCTGAACAGTTGCCGGTGGTTGACCCGCAGGCGGCTGACGCGGTGACATACCGAACTTATCGGGTCAATCGGCATCTGCAAATCTGGCTTGTGGAGGGGCGTGACTATCGCAGTGCCAATGACATGCCGGACGGTCCCGATAAAACGCTGTGGGGGAAAAAACAAATGGCCTGGCTGAAGCGTACGCTGCTGGCCAGTGACGCGGACTTTAAAGTGTTGATTTCTCCAACGCCAATGGTCGGGCCGGATGACGCATATAAGAAGGACAATCACACCAATCACGACGGATTTCGCTGTGAAGGTGACGCGTTTTTCACTTGGCTAAAAGAGCATCACTTTGACCGGAAGAATTTTTATATTATCTGCGGAGATCGTCACTGGCAGTATCATTCTATCCATCCGAGTGGATTTGAGGAGTTCTCCTGCGGGGCGCTGGTGGATGCCAATGCGCGAGTGGGCCGATTGCCCGGTGACCCCAAATCAACCGATCCTGATGCAGAGATTCAACAACCCTATTGTATGACCAAAGCAACCGGAGGCTTTTTAATGTGTTCCTTAAGCCCCGCGGAAAAAGACAAACCGGCAGCTCTGGCCTTTGAGTTTTATGATGAGAAAGGCAAGCTGCTGTATCATCATATCAAGAAAGCAATCCCATTAACAACGACTTCAGAGCCTGGTAAAGACCGCATTGAGAGAGAAAGATAATCGAATGAGTCAGACCGACAATAAACTTCAGCAACTGCAGGAAATTTTCAAAGATCATCAGACGATGCTGATCGTGATGCAGGATAACCCGGATCCGGACGCGATCGCGTCGGCGGTGGCCCTGCGCAAGCTGGCGAATACGCTGGCGGGTATTCAGTGTTCGATTGCCCATGGCGGCAGGGTCGGTCGTGCTGAAAACCGGGCGTTGGTCAAATACCTGGGGCTGAATCTGCGTTCGCTGGATCAGATTGACATGACACAGTATGAACTGTTTGCAATGGTCGATACCCAGCCGGGAACGGGCAATAACTCATTGCCGGGGCAGGTTGAGCCGGATATTGTGATCGACCACCACGCCTGCAAGCCCTTGACGCGTCATTGTCGCTTTACGGATATTCGCAGCAAATACGGGGCGACGGCGACGATGCTGCTGGAGTATCTTGATGCTGCGGGTATTTCGCCGGAGGTACCGCTGACAACGGCGATGCTGTATGCGATTCGCTCGGATACGCAGGATTTGGGGCGGGATTCGACCAAGGCGGATGTGGATGCGTTTACCCGGTTGTATGCGACGGCCAACAAGCGGATGCTTAGCGAGATTCAGCGGGGCAAAGTTGAGCGAAGCTATTACCAGATGCTGGCCGATGCGCTGAATCATGCGGTTGTGTATGATAATGCGATTGTGACGCATCTGGGAAAGATTGAAAATCCGGATATGATTGCCGAGGTGGCCGATATGCTGCTGCGGGACGACCGGGCTGACTGGATTATGGTCTATGGGATGTTTAAAGGGATTCTGATGCTCTCACTGCGAACGCATCAGCCGGAGGGGCGGGCCGATAAGGTGATACACCATCTCGTAGCGCGGCGGGGGACCGGCGGCGGCCATCCCAGCTATGCCGGCGGCCAGATACCCTGTGAAAACCGCAGTGAAAAACAAATCCAAAAGCTCGAAAAGTTACTGGTCGAGCGTTTTATCCGTGAGGTGACAGGTAACGGCAAGACCGGGCGGAAACTGATTCATGTTTGCGGCGGCAAATCGTGTCAGACGGATAACGGTTCGACTTGAATTATCCGTCATACCAAGTTGTATCATTGGCTGGTACTTGTCATTGCCTCGGATGCGGGAATCTATGCTTAGAAACTCTGGATACCCGCCTTCGCGGGTATGACATAAACATTCGGTTATTTTTCGGAATTTGTATCGGTTCCGATTAGAGCCATAATCGCCTTGGCGGGGATACAGCTCTTAATGACCATCTGAAGATTCTCATCGACGCCGTGCTTGTTGGCATAGTAGATGGATTCGGTGGCGCGCACCATGCCGACGATGTCGCCGCGGTCGTTAAAGACGGGACCGCCGCTGGAGCCTCGGGCAAAGTCAGCGGTGATTTCCATACGTGTGACGGGCTGGTTGTGTGGGCGTTTTTGCGTATAACGGCTAACGATGCCGCGGGTCAGCGTATAAAAATGGTGAGCCGGATGGCTGATGACGGTGACGTCGCTGCCGATCGGTGCGCCGGCTGACAGGGCGGCGGCGGGCAGATTGTCGGCGTCCACCTTGACGATGGCGATGTCATTGTTTTTGTCGGCGGCCAGCACTTCCTGAATGCCGTAAACGTCACCGGCGGCTGTCATGATGCCGAATCCTTTGCTTTTGGCGTTATCCACCACGTGGTAGTTGGTGGCGATGACGCCGGACGGGGCGATGATAAATCCCGTTGCGCAGCTCAGGTGCAGTTTGTCGCAGCGACCGCACAGGTAAAGATAGCCGACGGCGACGACATTTTGCTTGTGGTCCTTGTAGATCGCGCCGGGTGTTTTGGATTTATGGCCGGCGGTGGGCAGATCGCTCAGCGGGTGCCGGGTGCGTGTCAGTTGCTGGCTGAGCGTATTGGGGTCGGTGACCTTGCCGGCCTCTTTGAGGGCAATTAGTTTTTTGCGAAACTGCTCGGTCAGCCTGTGGTCCGAATCCACGATTTCGGTCGATGGGGCGGGCTTCTTTTTCTCACAGCCGGGTGCGTGGTCCGGGCCGCTCTGGGACGGAGGCGTCGTGTTGGCAGGTGCCGCTGCAAGCAGCAGCGAGGTCGTGCTAAGTACGATGATCGAAAAAATAAGCCGTTTCATTGGTTCAAAATCTCCGGTTCATTGAGTTTGTATAAATATATCCATAACACCCCACAGGTTTGCATTATAAAAACTGCAGCCCTGTTTGGAAACAACCATCTGTCAAAATAAGCGAGAATCCAAGGTATTTTGAGGTCGCGGTGAAGAATATCGGATTTTGGGTGTCTAAGGTTGGATTACCTATCGCAAAAACAAGGGAAAACGCTGAACTCATGATATTTCATGTTTAACTCATAAGCTTACCTTCAATAATAACAAGGAGAAAACGTAAAACTCATAACATTAGATAAATAATCTAATGAGTTTTATGGGGGTGGAAATAGATTGGGCAGATGTTAACAGCCGATGTTATTGTTATGGACTACCGATTTCATCTAAACCGTCTATATTGGAAACAATCCAATCGGTTTTGCTTTCCGTATTAAAGTATATCTGAACAGCAATATCTTTCTTCAAATTTGTAAGGTTTGGATTTGGCTTTTCTAAATAATAGATCCAGCGAAAACCTAAATATTCCATATTTGGAGGAGGTGCTTTTGTATACAGCGGTTCTGCACAATCTGGCTCACCAAGCAGAGCGAAAACATCAGCTTCGGTTAGTCCAACGGTTAATTGTGAATATTTTTCGATAATTTGAGCTTGACGTTCTTGGGAAGCAATATACGGAAAAGAATGGGATGAAACGAAATCCTGATAACTTGGCTTACCTGTTTGATGTATTTCATAACACCCTGTCATTAAAATGATAGAGGTAAAGTAGCTCAATAACCAATATTGTTTTTTATCAAATTTTATCTTCATAATAGCTTTTATTGTTATGGAAAAACTTAGACATCTCTTGTATTTTCATTTTCCACGTCCCCACATTCTACCCCTCTGCCCCCAGTCAAGCAAGCAGATATTCTGTCCTTGCCAAATATATAGCATACAGTAAAATAGGGTGAGATGAACTTTGGAGGGAAGAGTGAAACTTGTTTTGAAAGGAGTAGTTATGCTGTTTAGAATTTCTCTAATTATATTGTTATTATTTTTGAATACCAGTTGTTCAAATAGTACAGAGATAGAACTGGATAGAATTCACCAATTGGAAATGGTTGCTCTGCTATCCAAGAATGAATTTCAAATAGATGAAGAAATTGAGATAGAACTCAGCTTTAAGAACTTGACAAACAGACCCATTTATTTCCAAAGGGAAGGTGACATCCGAGCGATGTTTTTGATTGGTGGTCAAGAAAAGAGATTGCTTCAGAGTGTCCGAGCACGTTACAAGCGAAAAGGGTTATATAAAAGTTTAATTCTCCCTCTTCAGCCGAAAGAAACATGGAATACAACATTTTCAGTAAATCCTAGAAATGGAGAATTACCAGCAGGTAGTTACCCAGTGAAAGTATATTACCAAATAACTGATAGGTACACCTTACCCCAAGAAGGATATTTCGAAGGGGCTTTAACAGGAACGGTTATCTCAAACAAATTTACAGTCAGAGTAAATGACTAGCCACGATGACCTGAGAAAGAGTATTAGAGTAGTGAGGTATACTCTAAACTCATTACATTTCTTTTCAAATATAATGAGTTTGGAAGATCGGAATTGAGGTTTCGGTAAATCCCGTAGAAACCATGGTTTTAACTGCTAAACTTCGTACAGCCAATCTATAGTCTATCTGTGTTAATCCTGATTGGATTTCGGTTTTAAAAAGCCGGCTGCGGTGAGGGTGCCGTTGGGTTTTATTTTGATGGTGATGGCGCCGTCGGTGGCGGTGTAGAAGGCTTGTGTATGAGGATTTTCAGGACGATACGCTCTTGGGGCGTTTCGGCGGCTGCAGCTTGCGATGGTTATGTTGGGGCTAAGCTTTTCGATGAATCCCGGTTCGAGGTTATTGGTTGAGCCGTGGTGCGGCAGGACCATCACATCGACGGTTAGCGACGGATACTTTTTGAGCAGGGCATGCTGGGCCAGCTTTTCGATATCGCCGCAGAGCAGAATCTTGCGGCCGACATATTCGATTAAAAATACCTGTGACCTGTCATTTTCTGTAACGGTTGTATCAGCGGCGGTTCTCGTGTCCGGCCAGAGAGAGCGGATTTTGAGCGAAGTGTCCGTGACATCCGTGACGGGCTCCATCGGCAGTGATAAATCGCTTAAGGCCTCTCCGAATCGCTTTTCCAATGAAGGCTTTTGGGCATTCTCCAGCAGGGCGGCGTTGGCATAGACGTGCGAAACGGGGACGGCCGCGGCCAGATGCGGGACGGCATTGAGGTGGTCGAGGTCGCCGTGGCTGAGCCAGACGGCATCCAGTTCAAAGATGCCCTGATGCCGCAGACAGGGGCAGATCGTCTTTCTGGCAAGGTTCTGGTGCGTGATCGAGCCGGCGTCGAAGAGGAAGTGACGCCCGCCGGGAGCGGAGACGATAATCGCCTGGCCGTGACCGACGGACAGGCAGGTCATCTTCAGTGTGTCGTTTTGATAATGGTGAATGCGGCTGCCGGCAAAGGGCAGGCAAAAACATCCCGCCAATAGCAGCAGACAGGCCTTTTTGAGTCGAGTTTGCTGATACGGAATCAAGAAAAACGCGATCAGCAGGGCGTAGAGGGTCAGAACCAGCGGAAGGGGCGGCCGATGGGCGGTCAGGTGGAACCAGTCTATATGGGACAGCGCGATCACCGTTTTTTCAAGCGTAACGGCGGCAAGATTCAACATCACACCCAGCAGACTGCTGAGGGTCGGCAGGACGGCCGCCAGGATGATCTTCAAAAAGCCCGCGGAGAATGAGTGTGACCAGCGGCAGGGTCAATACCGTCCAGACCGGTGACAGCGGGTTGACCTGTCCGAAATAGTACAGCAGAACCGGTGCAATGACGATCCACGCCGAGAAGCCGACGGCCAGAAGCTGGATGACATAATGGAGGAAGTGCTGGAGCGGGACAAAGCGTTTGTTGAGCAGAAAGACCACGGGGAAGAATACGGCGTTCAGGAGGCGGTAGTGGATGAATCGGTAGAGCACTATAATTCCCAGTACCGACAGAAATGACAGTTGCCAGCCGGCGGTAAAGAGTTCATAGGGTCGGGCAAACAGTAAAACGACAGCCGACAGGGCGAGGGTATTGAGCGGGTTGACATCGCGGCGAATCAGCGTGGATCCGAAGAAGAAACAGCTGAGAAAGACCGCCCGCATGGTTGGTGCCCGCGGCGGGACGATCAGGGCATAGATAAGAATCAGGACAATGCAGAGGACGGCTCGGGGGCGTTTGGGCAGTTGGGTGCGTTTGAGAAGAAGCCAGAGTGACCCGGCCAGGATTGCGACGTGCATTCCAGACAGGCTGATAAAATGCGACAGGTTGGTTTTCTGGAACGCCGCGACGAGAACGGGATCGAGATTGGACCGGCGGCCCAGCAATAGAGCCGAGGATAATGCGCACACGTCGGCATCGGTCATGGTTTCGTCCAGCAGGCTTTCGGTCGCGAACGGATAAAACAGGCTTCGCAGACGGGCGATCATGCTTTCTGAACTGTTGAGAAGTTCAATGCCGTCCTTGGTGGATACTGAGGCGGCAACATAGACCCCTTTGCGATGCATGTGTCGAGCCAGGTCGAATTGGCCCGGATTGGCCGGTGGGGAAAACCGGCTCAGCCAGCAGTAGATCTGTACGGTATCGCCCGGTTTGATATGGTTGCTTGCGTCGGAAACCTGTACGCGTACCCGGCCGCTGGTTGTCTGCCAGCCGTCAGCGGTATGGACCTGCTCGGCTTCAAGATAGAATGATTGCTGACCGCTGAGCCATGGGATGGTGGAAAAATCCCGCCGGGAGGGGGCTTCGGAGACGGGCGAGACAATTTGCCCTTGGATCGTTGCCAGGCAGCGGTCGTCTTTGATCAGGCGGCTGATATGTGCGGGGCCGCGGTGTTCAATGCCCGCAAAGCGAGCGGCACCAAGTGAAACGAACAGCAAACAGGCACAGGTTGTCGCGGCGTAGAGTCGTTTGGTTGGCGGCAAGCGAAATGATGCGGCGAGTAAAACGACGGAGACGAAAATAGTACAGAGAATGTAAGGGAAAACGTGATGCGATGCGAAAAACTGACCGACAAGGATGATGCCGACAATGAACGCAATCGCCAAGGGAACCAGCGGGGCGGTCGAAAGCGTTTTTTCAATCAGTGGTGGCTTCTGAATCGCACTCAGCCGCGACGGCCAATGCTCATCCAGCCATTGCAGCTTCAGGCGAATCTGGTCGGCCTGATCAAAACTCCTTCGTTTCATTCGCAGCCCTCACGAATTTATGACTTTTCGATTTTCTCCTTCCCGTGCATGTAGGGATGCAGGACTTCCGGGATGGTCACCGAACCATCGACGTTTTGATAGAGTTCCAAAATCGGGATCAGCACACGCGGCGAGGCGATCACCGTATTGTTCAGCGTGTGGCAGAAGACGTTTTTGCCGTTGGCGTTTTTATATCGTAGATTCATCCGGCGAGCCTGGAATTCATAGAACCGGCTGGCCGAATGTGTTTCGCCGTAGCTGTTGCGGGACGGCATCCACGTTTCAATATCGAATTTCTGGACCTGTCCGCGGCCGAGGTCACCCGTGCAGACATTGACCACGCGATAGGGCAGATTCATCGCCTGCATGACTTCTTCGGAGTTGGTCAGGATTTCGGTGTGGAAGTCGATGCTGAGCTGTTCGTCGTTTTCGCAGATGATGACCTGCTCGACCTTGTCGAACTGGTGGATTCGGTACAGGCCGTAGGTATCTTTGCCGGCAGCGCCGGCTTCACGACGGAAACAGGTGCTCATCGCGACGAATTTCTGCGGCAGGGTTTCTTGCCGCAAAATTTCGCCCATGTAGTGGGCTGTCAGCGGCACTTCCGCGGTGCCTGCCAGGTTCAGCGTATCGCGTTCCATCTGGTAGGTCTGTTCTTCGGAGCCGGGATAGTAGCCGGTGCCCCGCATGGCCTCATCCCGCATCAGCAGCGGCACGGTCATGGGTTTGTAGCCTTTTTTCACCATGTGGTCCAGTGCGAACCGCAGCACCGCCATGTGCAGCAGGGCGCCGTCGCCCTTGAGGAAATAGTTGCGTGTGCCCGCCAGCTTGACGCCGCGTTCCATATCGATAATATCCAGCGCCAGACCCAGTTCCATATGGTCCTTCGGCTCGAAGTCAAATTCGCGGATACTGCCCCAGGTGCGAAGCTCGACATTTTCGGTGTCGTCTTCGCCGGACGGTACTTCCGGCGCGGGCGGCTGGGGAACCTGACCCATCAGGGTGTCGAATTCGGGCTGAAGCGTTTTGACTGTTTCATTAAAGCCCGCTTCATCTTCTTTGAGTTTAGAAAGAGCCGCCAGAGCTTCTTTTTTCTGGTCGGTGTCGAGCTTGGGAATGCTTTTGCCGATCTGATTCTTTTCGGTGACGATGTCCTGTAGCTTCTTCTTCGTCTCTCGCAATTCGGCGTCAACGGCCAGCAGGCGGTCGATATCAACCGGGATTTTCTTGAGCGTGGCGCCGGTTTTAAAGGCTTCAGAATTTTCACGAATCAGCTTAATGTCAATCATGGCTCTTCCTATCTAAGTCGTTATGCGTCAAACTTGCGAAGTATCAGAACGTTGTTTTGGCCGCCGAAACCGAACGATTCGCTCATGACGGTCTTGACATCGGCCTTGCGGGGCGCGTTCGGGACATAATCCAGATCGAGCTGCGGGTCCGGTTCGTTGAGGTTCATGGTCGCCGGCAGCGTCTGTGTTTCAAGGGCTTTGATACAGGTAATCAGTTCCGCACAGCCTGTGGCGCCGATGAGGTGACCCATCTGGCTTTTCGGGCTGCTGACGGGAACGTTTTTGGCCTGGTCGCCAAAGACGGTCTTGATGGCCAGCGTTTCAATTGAATCGTTTTCCGAGGTACTGGTGCCGTGCGTGCTGATGTAGTCAATGTCATCGGTGGTGACATCGGCGTCTTTGATCGCCGAGTGAATGGCCGCGACGGCGCCACGGGCTTCTTCGTGCATATCCGTAACGCGGAAGGCGTCGTTACTGCTGCCGAAGCCGACAAGCTCGGCGAGAATTGTTGCACCGCGTTTCTGGGCGGATTCGAGGCTTTCGAGAATAACAATCGCTGCGCCTTCACCAATGACAAACCCATCCCGTGTGGCCGAGAATGGCCGTGACGCGGTTGTGGGACTGTCGTTGCGGGTCGAAAGGGCGGTCAGGCGGTTAAAGCCGGTAATGCCCAGCGGATGAATCATCGAGTGTGCGCCGCCGGCTATCATGATGTCTGCTTTTCCCTGGCGGACGATCATGGCCGCTTCGCCGACTGCCTGGGTGCTGGCCGCGCAGGCAGTCAGGCAGTTACGGGTAATCCCGCGGGCGCCGGTCAGCAGTGCCAGATGCCCGGACGGCATGTTCGGCTCCTGCTCCATTTCACGCATGGCGGTCATTTTTTCCAGCGCGACCTCGGCCCATTTTCCCCAGTTCATCTCGCGGTTTTCATCGTTCCAGCCCTTGACGATCGCGTCGAAGAACGCATCGTTATCGACCGAGCCTTCGCCGGCACCGAGGTAGATGCCCATTTGCGTGCGGTCGATGCCGTCGGCGGGACTGTCGGTTTCGGTGTCGATGCCCGCCTGTTGGCAGGCCTGAACGCAGGCGCCGAGAACAAATCGGCTGCCGCGGTTGCCGTGCGTGTGCAGGTCGCTGTTCTTGACAAAACGGGAAACGTCATAGTCCTTGACTTCCGCATCGAACGTGGTGGGAAACGTCGACGCGTCAAACAAGGTTGTCGGCGCTGCGCCGGATTTGCCGGTCATCAGGCCGTCCCAGAAGGTTTCCACATCGTGGCCGAGCGGGCAAACGACGCCCATTCCTGTGATGACGACTCGCTGTTTCATTTATGCCGTTTCCTTATAGCTCTTCACGACGATGGCCGCGGTCTGTCCGCCGAACGAATAGCCGCAGCACAAGGCGTAATTGATTTCTTTTGTGGTTGCTTCTTTGGCGATATTCAGCTCACAGCCTTCGGCGGGCGTGTCGAAATTCTTTGCCGGGCCGATCTGGCTGTTGTTGATGGCCTGGATGGCTGCGATCAGATCGATGGCACCGGCCGCTGAGCCGGTATGGGTGGTCATGCTCTTGATCGGCCAGACGGCAATGTTTTCCAGTGCGTCGCCAAAGACAGTTTTCAGGGCCGCCGCTTCCGCCTTGTCATCGGTAGCGATACCGGTTCCGCCGGGGATGATCAGGTCGATCTGATCCGGGGAGATTCCTGCTTCGGCGAGTGCCTTTTCAATCGCGATGGCAACGCCTTTGCCGTCCGGTTCCAGGTGCTCGTATTGTTTGTTGAGGCTGTTACTGGAGGCGGTGCCGACGATTTCGGCGAGAATAGTGGCGTTGCGTGCCTTGGCGGCGTCCAGTTCTTCAAAGATCAGCATTCCCGCTGCTTCACCGAAGACCGAACCGGCTGCATCGGCATCGAATGGGCGGCACGCTTTTTCAGGCTGATCGTTGGAGGCCACCGTGGAGCGTTTCAGCAGGCACTGCCGCATCATGACGATGGGATTGACCTTGGCTTCGCAGCCGCCGGCAAAGGCGACGTCCGCATCCCCGCGGGCAACCATTTCCGCTGCTTCGGCGATAGCGATATGAGCGGCCGCTTCACCACAGGTGATCGTGTTGCTCGGGCCTTGAATATCGTGGTGAATGCCCACGTGGCAGGGCAGCATATTCGGCAGATACTTCAGCAGCCACAGGGGCGTAAGGGTGTTGAGGCCATCGACGCCCCATTTTTTGATATCAAACTGGTTGTCCGTGATCGACAGGGCGACCGACGGGGCCAACTCGACCAGGTCGCAACTGATGAGGCCCGCCCCATAGCTGATCGCCGTGCGGGTCGGGTCAATGCTGACATTGTCCGGGGCCGTGGCCTTGGTGGCCAGCCCGCTGTTATTGACGGCTTCATGGGTGGCGATGATCGACAGTTCGATATCGCGGCACATCAGCTTGACGGACTTGCGCTGTGACTTGGGGACATAGTTGCGGACTTTATATTCGGGAGCCTCGCCGGCGATCTTGCAGGGGAATTTGACCGGATCGAATGCGGTGATGGTATCGGCCCCGCATTTGCCTTTCAGCAAACCGTCCCAAAGATCCTGGCTGCTCAATCCCAGCGGGGTGACCGCTCCGAGGCCTGTGACAACGACACGACGCGCACTCATTCGGCCGTCTCCGTTTCCACAAATCCCGTCAGCAGCGAATTAAACATGTCGGTGAAGACAAAGTTTTCTTCGGGGAATTTCTTGCCGGCCAGGTTATTGTCAATATGGCTGAACATCAGGCTGATTTGTGCGATAAGCTCATCGCCGCGGCGGATTTCGCCGACGGTGCTGGCCGCTTCCGGGGCAATCGATTCGATTTCCGCTTTGAGGATAATCGTATCGCCCGGGCGGACGTAATGGTGAAACACGGCCTTTTTGACCTTGGCCAGAATCACCTTTTCCTCGAATTTTCTGGCCTCGCCGACCAGAATGCCGGCGGTCTGGGCCATTGCCTCGATCATCAGGCATTCCGGCATAATCGGAAAGCCCGGGAAGTGATCGTGCAGGTGCTCTTCGGCCAGTGTGACGTTCTTCAACGCGACGGCGCTTTGGCCGCTGTTGAATTCCAGAAATTTATCGATCCAAATCCATCGCATGATATTTTTCTATCCTGATGTAAGTCAGTTCTATTTGTCCGTTCTTTCGCGGCTGGCCTTGTTGTTGTGCGTTGCAGTTCGGCGTGAAAGAGGCCAGTCTCGAAAGGGTGTAAAAACGGACATCGGCGCCGTCGGCGTTTTGCCGTCGGAGCCGATGAGAAATTGTTCGGTTGTCAATGAACAGCGTTTAGCTGTTGACTTTGTTGTCGATAAAGTTGACAATCGCGTCAACGGTAAACAGATCCGCCATCTTGTTGACGTCCGGATCCTGTTCGAATTCGCTCAGGTCGGTGTGCGGCATCTTGTCCTTGATCTCGGCCAGACCCTTTTCGGTCAGCTTGCCGTCGCTGACGAATTCAGCGTTGTTCAGTACGCTTTCAGCGGGGAACAGCTCTTCGCGCGGAACCTTGATGTCAAATGCTTTTTCCAGACGGAAAACGATATCCAGAAAATCGATGCTTTCGGCGCCGAGGTCGCCCATCAGCGTCGCTTCGCTCGTGACTTCGTCGTCATCCAGTCCCAGTGCATCGACTAGCACTTCCTGTACTTTTTCAAAAATGTCATCGCGGCTGATTGCCATAATGATGTGCCTCCGTAACAGTTATTTAGTCATCCTATTTGTTATTGGGTTAAATCTGAAGACAGCAATTTCCATCGCTGTTTCATGTTCTCAACAATTTGCCCGTCCACATGGGCCATTTTCGGGTTATCGTCAGCCAGGTTAAAATGCCGCAGCGTCAGACGTGCTTCGACAATCGGTTCATCGCCGCAGATGCCTGTGCCCTTAAAGCTGCTGGTGTTCTCATCAATCGTTTTTGCGGTCACGTCGTAGCGAATCTGCATTCCGGGAGCCGCGAAACTCTTGTATTTTACATTTTTTGCCGCTTCCAGCAAGACCATGCTGTTGGCAAAGTTCTGGTGCTCACGAACCAGCCAGGATGCCGATTCGATCAACCCTTCCAGCAGTAATACGCCGGGCAATACCGGAAACGCCGGAAAATGGTCCGCCAGATACTCCTCGGCCAGCGAGACGCTCTTGACTGCGGTTAGACATTTACCGGATTCCATAGCCGTAATCTTGTCAATTAGTACGAATTTCATGTTAGGGATTTTAGTGAGAATCGCTGTAATTTCCAGCTTTTTCTGGGTTTTTTTATACTTTTCCTTGATGTTTCAAGTGTTAAAAGTGTTTGAAAGTCCACAAATAAAGTCGAATTCAACTTGCATCCAGATTCAGCAAGTCGGCGGCTATGGCGATTATTTGGGTCATAACGATTATTCTGAATATTATCATTGCATTCTTTCATTTTTTACTTTATGACAGCCGGCTTTTGTCACGTTGGCCATAACATTTATTATCTTTTATACGACAGAGGTTCGCCGGATATCAGCCGGCGAGCGTTAAAGACATGCAGGAAAGGAAAGCAAAGATGACACGGAAAACCCAGTTTAGACTGTTTAAAGCGGCTTTTTGCCTGATATTGGCGGTACTTTTG
>JANQGW010000036.1 GCA_028282905.1 Sedimentisphaerales bacterium
GTCGGCTGAACCGTCGGCCTGTGATTCAATCGCCGCATAAATCGGAACTAAGGAGTGGCCCGCCCCGTCGGCGGCTAACGGCCAGCCCCGGCTGTCAGCATAAGTCAGTGACAGGATTTTTGAGGCCCATTGGCCCTGCAAGGTAACGGTTTCGCCATCGTTGGATAGTTTACCGCTGAATTCACCGGCAATATTCAGCCCGGCGGTATTATATCGACTGGAAAACGCCGCCAAGTCTTTGACAACCAGTACATATTCACCCGCAACCAGGCTGGAGACACTACTGGCGCCAAAATTAAACGTGATACCGTCAACGAACGTGACATGGGTCAAATCCAGCGTCTGGCCGGAGGTGTTTTGCAGCTCGATAAACTCCTCATCGCTGCCGCCGACGGGGTCATACATGATTTCGGTGACGCGCAGGTAGTCCCGCAGCGGGCGCTCGGCAACCGTGCTGGTGACCGTCATCGTATGCGTTGCAATCAGTCGATTCTGGAAATCATAGGCGTGGAAAGTCAGGTTGTTGACGCCCGGCTCAACCGGAACGGTGGCAGTAAAGAAAAACTGCTTGCTGGTGCCGCTGCCGGACATTGTCCAGTCCAGCTCCAGCGGCTCATCGATGCCATCCAGATACAGCTCCTTCATATCAATCCATGCTGTCCCGTGAATCGTGGCAAACGCATCCGCCACCACCAGATTCGGGTCCGTCACTGCAAACGAGTACTGATTGGGAAACTGGCTTACAGCGTAATTGGCACGGTTCTGAATGTAAGACAAGTAACTGGAATAATTGTAGCCCGCAACTGAGCCAAGATGGCTGGTCCAGTAGGACATGTAACTCGAATTGCAGGTGGTCTCGATCATATCTCGCAAGTGCCCGTAAAACAGCCGCTGATTGGCGGGTCGGTCGAACAGATTACCGAGATTATTCGCCGTCCATAGCGGTGAATTAGTTGCCAGACGAAACGCCCGGTCCATATCCCACGGCAGTGCAATCATCTTGTTATCTTCGGGCCGCTGATAGAGCTTCAGGTTGTGCCAATACAGCCGCCCGTAGAAATCGTCGTTGCCCATGAGTGCTTCCATACCAAATGTTCGTGCCCACTGGCTGACATCCATCGTGGCATTAGCCGCATCTTCCAGTTCCTGACCTGTAAGCCCCAAAGCCTTATTCATCTGAATCAGCAAATCATAATCATCTTTGCGGCGGTTATTCTTGTTTTGCTGCATCCACCGATAGGTCTCTTTGTCATCGCCGTAATCGGTGAACTCCGGGGACAGGTTCTGGATTGTATAGGTATGTGCTCCCCGAAATATTTTCAAGCTTTCCGGATAGCTTGCCGAAGAACCGTCAACCGTTCCCGTTGACTGGTAAAGTAAGTCATAATTATACAGCGTACCTTCACCGCCGTTTTTATAGGCAGACTCAAAAAAGACATCCGTGTAATGGGCCATCATCAACAGGCCTGTGCCTCCATACGGAGCATAGAGCGTCGCTACATCACAATACATGTTTGCCAAGCCTCCACCGGCGGAATTGAGCATCTGATATGTGACCAGTTCGCGGATATCATTCTGCCGCTCAATCGAGACGGATCGGTGCACGCCGCGGAACAGGTTGTCGGCGGGAAATTCAATATTATAGCCAGCCGTTGTGGAGGTGCGGCTGCTGGCACTTCCCCGGAAACGGACGCCCACATCATAATAGGTCTGCCTTTCATCGTAAATCACCGTACAGCCAAAACGATAGTTACTCATCTTGTTTGGACTGTTTGAAGGTTCCCCCATGGTGTTCCAGTCGGCATCGGTCATAATGATCCGCAATGAATGACGCTGGGCTGTCGAAGCCGTATTAGTCACGGTATACATCGCCCGTGAATCGGCTCCGGCCGCCGGCAGCATGGTAAGTTCGCTGTCATTGTCCTGGCACCGCACATAAAACTGAACCTTGGCATTGTAAGATTGAGCGGGGATTAATCCGGTGTATTCATCTGCACCGGAATAGGACATCACCGTATAACTCCATGAACCACCGTTGACGGAATAATACAGCCGCATTTGGCTAATTCGATCCGGACGAACCGCTTTGACCGACACAGTCGTTGACTGACCGGTATTGGGAACCACGGGACTGTGGGTAAGGTCATACAATTGCGGCTGCGTCGTCGGCTGATAGCAACTGTTCTGCTGCCCGGGCGTACCGGTATTCTGCGGCACATCCAGCAACGTCGTTTTCTGCAACCAGTTAAAATAGAGCCGGCTGTTGAGTCGATTTGAGCCGGCGATCCAGCGGGCACGGTAAGAAATTTGATACTCTTTGCCCGCTGAGACCTGCCGACCGTCTGTGAATGTTGTTTCTGCGAGATTAAATTCATGCCGAGTATAACCAGTGGCTACAAGACGCAGTACACGATTGGATGGATTATCCGGATCGGCCTCGATAACACTGCGGCCATGAAGTCCGTGGTTGCCGACCAGTCGCCATGCGGCCGGCGTGCTGCCTATCGCATCCGACTGGAAGCTGCCGTTTTGAATCAATTCAATGGCGGCCCCATCCGGGTCTTCAATCACGCTGATGTCATCGAGCCAGATTTCTCCAGCGTCCAGCAGGCCCAGGCAGAGTTCGTGCCAGTTATTCAGGCCAATACCGTCTTCAACAGCAATTCCGCGATACGTATAAGTCTTCCAGTCGCTCTTGGCCGATTCGTCACTGGCCGAAAAGTTTGTCGCCAGCGTACCGTCGCTGTCGGGACAAATCCGCTCCAGGCTAGCGCCATCGCCATCCGAATACTGCGGCCAGGGCCGTCTATCCAGATAGCTTATCCGGTCAGCAAGATTACCGTTTTGATCTTTCAGGACAATCCGCTCGCCTGAATCAGACAATCGGCCCGAGAAATCACCGATAATGTTAACTGACGGATATTTTGCACCCAACGTCGCTGCGTCTTTGGCCACCACAAGATAGTCTCCCGCGGCAAGGGTCGTGCCTGTCGGAAATTC
>JANQGW010000062.1 GCA_028282905.1 Sedimentisphaerales bacterium
TGCATCGATTAGGTAAAGTGCTGGATGCCGCTAAACAAGGCATTCAATGGCTGCTCGAGCTGCAGAATACCGACGGCGGCGTGCCAACTTTCTGCAAGGGTTGGGGCAGGCTGGAGTTTGACCGAAGTTGTCCGGATATTACCGCCCACGCGATTGCCGCATGGTTTGTGTGGAATGACTCCTTTGATTTACAATTCAATCAGCAAATTGACCGAGGCATTGAGCGAGCCTTCAACTATTTGGCAGCGATTCAGGGGGATAACGGGGCATTTATGCCTTTGTGGTTCGGTAATTCGTTTTCAAATGAAAAAAACAATCCGGTTTACGGTACGGCAAAGGTGTTACAGGCCTTGGGAGCAATTGAAAGGTCGTCATCGATGAGCGGTGTCATTGAGAAAGCTGTGGGCTATCTGCTGAAAGTCCAAAATGCAGACGGTGGCTGGGGTGCTGACATCGGCCAAAACTCAACGGTTGAAGAAACTTCACTTGCTATTGATGCACTGACCGCGGTTGGCGACAGTTCTATTACGGCGGCTATTGAACAGGGAGTTGCTTTCCTGATCAAACGGACGCAGCAGGGGACTGAATTCAAGGCCTCGCCTATCGGTCTGTATTTTGCAAAGTTGTGGTATGCCGAACAGTTGTATCCGGTGATTTTTTCACTGAAGGCTCTGCAAAGGGCGTCTGTTTTTTTTGATTTGACAGGCACTGCAACTAAGGACTAAAATAGCCGGGCGTATCTAATGATATCTATCAATGAAAGGCAGCTATAATATGAGTATCACAAAGGACAGCTTCGGAATCACCAAAGACGGTACGCCCGTCGATCTTTTTACCTTGACGAATGCCAACGGCCTGACCGCCAAAATTACGAACTATGGCGGCACACTTGTTTCGCTGATCGTTCCGGATAAAGACGGCAAAATGGACGATGTCGTGCTGGGCTTTGATACGGTCGCTGAATATGAAGAGAAAAGCCCGTATTTTGGTTGCATTACCGGTCGCTATGCCAACCGTATTGCCGGCGGGACGTTTACGCTGGACGATGTTACCTATGACCAACTTGCCGTCAACAACGGCCCCAATGCCCTGCACGGCGGTCTGGTGGGTTTTGACAAGAAGGTTTGGGACGCTGAAGTTGTTGCCGATAGCCTGAAACTGCACACCGTCAGCCCGGATGGTGAAGAAGGCTATTCCGGCACACTGGATGTGATGGTGACTTATACACTAACCGATGACAACGCCTTGAAGATTGACTATGAGGCAATGACGGATAAGCCGACAGTCGTGAATTTAACCAATCACAGCTATTTCAATCTGGCCGGCCACGATGCGGGCACCGAGGTGATGCTAGCGCATGAGATGATGATCAATGCCGATGCTTTTACGCCGGTTGCCGATGAAAACGCGATTCCCACCGGCGAGATCCGCCCGGTCGTCGGCACGCCGATGGACTTTACCTCACCTGTGCCGATTGGTGATCGGATTGATGCTGACTGTGAGCAGATTCAGTTTGGCGTCGGCTATGATCATAACTGGGTGCTGAAAAAAACAGAAGATGGTGAACTGTCGCTGGCGGCCCGCACGACCGATCCGAAAAGCGGTCGAATCATGGAAACCTGGACCACCGAACCGGGCGTACAGTTTTACACCGCCAACTGGCTGGACGGTTTCGACGGCAAAAACGGCAGCACCTGCCCCAAACGTTGCGCCTTCTGCCTGGAAACCCAGCACTACCCCGACTCGCCCAACAAGCCACAATTCCCAACAACTGAACTGCGTCCCGGCGAAGAATACCACTCGACAACTATTTATAAATTTATGGCGGAATAGTTGAAGCGAATGAAGATTAGCTATCAGGAAAGCGATATATAAGCAATTATTACATGGAACATTTTGCCATGCGAGGGGGTGTGTTGAGCAGTTCGGTCAGGTGGTAGATGAGGAACTGCTCAAAAGTGTCACGAACAATCGCAGCAATCATCCAAAAAGAAGTATCATGTTGTTTCCAACTCGTCTATGTCCGCAACAAAGAGATCAGAGGGATTCATCCCAAACCAATGACTGTTACTCGTTCTTTTTGGATTTTTATGCAAATTGTCAATGGAATTACCTTGGATTCATGACTCTGAATTATGTATAATAACTAATATTGGCAAGAGAAGATGTCTGTTTTTCTTTTTTGAAATGGGAAATATCAGTTTTAACAAAGATCGTAAGTTTCTTTCAATCGTGAAGCAGGGTGCGTACGATTGGGATTTTTGAAGACTGTCTTCCAGTCAGGAGGGCACGGGCTTTGCGGTACCATAATGCCGGGCAATATATTCGAGCGTTGTTCAGGAAACCCAATTAACGCAGAACCAGAAACAAGGGAAAAGAACCATGCGAAAAGCCTTTACACTCATTGAATTACTGGTCGTCATTGCGATCATAGCGCTTCTATTGGCAATTGTTTTGCCCTCGTTTAAAATTGCAAAACAAATGGCTCAGGGAACTGTATGCCTCGCCAACATTAACTCGTTGTCCAAAGCCTGGTGCATTTACGCTGATGATTACAACGACCGTCTTATCGGAGGTTCCACCACCAATAGCATCAATGCAAGATGGCCCCAGGATAAGAGTCCGGCCAATCCCTGGGTATTAGCGCCGCAGGATGAAAACGGCAACGACAAAACCTTTACGGGTTCAGAATTGGAAGAAAAACTCATTGGTATTAAGCGGGGATTGCTCTGGCCTTATATTGAAAGTCCGGATGTATATCATTGTCTTGGCGATACGAGACATAAGCATCCGCCGGCAGCTACCGGTTACGGCGGCAAGGGCGGATATCGTTCCTATTCAATTGTGTCCGGGGCCAATGCTTTTCCTGCGTGTGGAGACTGGGGGCTTGTCCCGTGTACACGGCAAACACAGATCAAAAACCCTTCATGGAAATATGTTTTTATCGAAGAAACCGATGGCAGAGGTTTTAATATGGGGGCCTGGTGCGTACGTCCCACCGGCGACCACTGGACCGATCCCCTGGCAATATGGCACAATGACTCCAGCACTCTGGGGTATGCTGATGGCCACGCTGAAAGACATAAATGGTTGGATTCTGACACTATCAGAATGGCCGAAAAGCAAATCCCTAACATGGATGATCCCGACAGCGTTGATTTGGAATATATGCAGGAGCATTTACCCTATCTTAAACTTTTGCCATGATGCCGGTGAACATTAAAAACAATTGATAAATAGTCTCAAATCAATTTCTCTCTGAAGGAATTCAAATGCACCCGCTCAGAGGGTTTATATAAACAACCAAAGAAATTCACTCAATTCTGCCGGTAACATTCCGGAGGGGGGCTATTGTACAAAATATTTTGCCGTCCGCGGAGGCTTGTTGAGCAGTTCAGTGAGGTGGTAGATCAACAGTTGTTCGATTTGATGCAGTTGGTCCTCGGGGGTTTTCGACAGTTTGGCCGGACTTTTCAGGATGGTTACCAGTTGCGCGGAAATTTTTCGTTTTTCCACGAAGGCGGTTTCACAGGCTTCACACAGCAAGCCGTTGGAATGACTGGAAAACCAGGCTGATTTCCAATTTTCAGAAAACGGGGCTGAGCAATTGACACATTCATCCAATGCCGGGGCGACGCCGATTTCCTCTAATAATCGAAGTTGATATAGAATCAGCCAGGCCAGCCGTTCAGCATTTTTTTCGGCCGCTTGCAATGTTTCCAAAAATTTCAGGAGTTTGTCAAACAGAGCCGGGTGCGGGTCGTGATCTTCCAAAAACGCCTCGGTCAGTTCAGCGGCAAATAATCCCGCGTTCAGTGCATACAGATTCTGATGCAGGCCGCGAAAACGGGGCTGCTGGGAAAATTCGGTGAGATTGGCCAGTTTGCCACCATTGTCTTTGATAATCAGCATAACCGGCCCGCAGGAAAATACCTCAATTGCCCCATCAAAGGCAGACTTGGCCCGTCGTGAGCCTTTGGCCATCGCCGCGACTTTACCATGGTCGCGTGTCAACAGTGTCACAACCTGTGAGGTGTCCGAATAGTTGACTGCCCGCAGGCAGATGGCCTCGTCTCGAGTCTGCATGGTCAGTCCTGCTCGCCGGCTGATTTCTTCTGAATGCGCAGTTTCTTAACCACCCGAGGCCCCGCGGCGGTGACTGAAATCATCACGCCCTCGTGCTCAAACTGATCGCCGACCTTGGGAATATAGCCCAGATGCGAAAAGACAAACCCTCCGACCGTGTCGTAATCCTCATCTTCAGGCAGTTCGATGTCCAGTTCCTCGTTGACCTCGTCCAGGTACATGCGGGCATCGACTTCAAATGTTGTTTCGTCGATTTTTTTGAATGGCTTGGACGGAGTTTTTTCGTATTCGTCGGTGATTTCACCGACCACCTCTTCGAGAATGTCCTCGATGGTGACAATGCCTGCAGTACCACCGTACTCATCCAGCACAACCGCGATGTGAAGCTTCTGATTCTGGAATTCATGTAGCAGATCACGCAGGGGTTTACTTTCCGGCACAAAATAGGGCGGCCGGATTTTATCGGCCAGCTTAAACGCCTTGGGGTCCTTGCCGATTTCTGTCAGAAGGTCCTTGGCATAGATCAGGCCGGTAATTTTATCGATGGTTTCTTCATACACCGGGATGCGGGAGTGACCCTTATCTCGAATTGTCTCCAGAATCGCTTCCAGCGAATCATTTATATCAATCGCCACCAGATCGGTTCGCGGAGTCATGATTTCCTCAGCAGCCGTTTCATCCAGTTCCAGCACGTTTTCGATCATTTCCAGTTCTTCTTCATCCACCACGCCTTCGATCTTGCCCTGTTCGACGACATTGAGGATTTCTTCCTGGCGTTCCTCCATTTCCTGTTCGGGATCGGTTTCCGGTACGCCCGCCAATCGCTGAACGACCATGTCGTGAAGCTTAAAGACCGGCCAGAGCGGTCGGGCAATCAGAGTGAACGGCTTGAGAAAACCATACGTTCGCGGCAGGACATATTCGCCGGTGTGCCGTGCCCAGGCGTGCGGAATCATCAGGGAAAACAACTCGATTACACAGATGGATAAAATCAGTGTCAGTATAAAATTCTTTTCGGCCAGCAGCGATACCAGTAGAAAGATAATGCCCACATTGGCGGCAATTCGCAGGATTGCGCAGGTAATCGTCAGCAGTTCGACCTGTTCGATAAAGTCATCCACCCGGTCCTCCCGTCCGGCCCGACGAAACGCTTCCTGCAGTTTCAGCCGCGAAAACGAACGCAGTGCCAGGCAGTTCAGCCCGAAAAACAATGAGACCGGCGTTAATACCACAAGTAAAATCAATGACCAACCTAAAGTCACTTAATCATTCTCCTTTGTATTCGGTGTTTCGTCGTGATGGTAAATCACACCAAAACCATTCTTCTGTAAGATGTCATCTTCTTTTTCGTGCATCCGGGCCGATTGCGTTTCGTCAGTGTCATCATAGCCAAGGTGGTGCAGCATTCCATGGGTAATATAAAGCGCCAGTTCGGCCTCAGTGCTGTGGCCGCGTTCTTGGCCTTGTCGGCAAGCCATCTCTGCATTGACAACGTACTGAAGGCTGCGGCTGTCCTCAAATTCATCGCTTAAATCAAAACTGATGACATCGGTGGTTGTTTCGCTCTTAAGAAACTGCCGATGCACTTCGGTGATACCTTCATCGCCGGTAATGCGAATATGAATGTCAGCATTACGCACGTCGAATTCCTCACAGATATCCTTGACCAGTTGTTCCAGACGTGACACGTCCGCGTCAAGATCGTCCAAGTCACAGTCAAACAGTATGCGAATGTTTTCGGGTGTACTCATTTATGGGTTTGTATTTTCCTGCTGAATCGGTTGGAATGTCGAGTCTTTCTTTTCCGACACCGGTTGTTGCGGCTCATTATCGGTACCGCCGTTACCGGTACTGTTATTGTTTCCATTTTTATTGATGTTACCATTGCTGGTGCCGTTGCCGTTTGTTTTGGGCTTTGCGTCCGATTTCGGATAGGCAATCCGCCCGTGGTGATGAGCGGCCAGTGACTTGGACAGACTCATTTCAATCCGGCTCAGTTCTCGCAGTGTCAGGTCGCATTCGTCAAACTGTCCGTCCTGCAGTCGCTTCATAGCAATAGTATGAACGAGCGTTTCCACCTTGGCGGGCGTATGATCGGCCAGCGAACGGGCGGCGCTTTCAACCGCATCCGACAGCATGATAATCGCTGCCTCCTTGGATTTAGGTTTAGGGCCAGGGTAACGAAATTCTGATTCTGAAACAGTTTGCTTGTCATCGGCTTTTTTCTTTGCTTCGTGATAGAAATACTCCATCAGTGTCGTGCCGTGGTGTGTTTCGATAAACTGACGCAGCACGGCGGGCAGGCCGTATTCTTTGGCGATTTCAACGCCGTCCTTGACATGTCCGACAATCACCAATTGACTCATCGCCGGTGATAACTGCTCATGCCGGCTGGCCGATCCCATCTGGTTTTCCACGAAGTAGGGCGGCTTGTTAATTTTTCCGATGTCATGGTAATAGGCTCCGACTCTGCACAGCAAGCCGTTGGCACCAATCGCCTCGGCTGCATTTTCCGCAATCGAACCAATCAGCAGGCTGTGGCTGAATGTTCCCGGTGCGTCCATGGCCAATTTTTTCAACAAAGGCTGGTTGGCGTCGCTGTAGTCCAGCAGTGTCATGCTGGTGGCGATGCCAAAGGCCTGCTCGATGATTGGCAGAAATGCCTGGATGAAAATCCCCACAACAAAGGTCGCTAATGCGGCGAATCCCGCATGCAGGCAATAATCCTTCCACTCCAGTCCTTGAAGAATTCCCAATGCCGCTGAAGTGATAAAGACGATAATCGTCGCAAAGATAGACACTTCGATGAGCTTGCTGCGGGTGCGGATTTCACCGAGACTATAGCAATAGGCCATGACCGCCGCAGTCATCGTCAACATGATCTCAACAGAGGCAATCGGATCGGGCCCTTCAAAGGCATCCTTGGTATCGACGGCAAAACACGCAAGCAAAACATAAAAGAGACTCATGCCGATGGCGAACCGCTGATTATAGGCGATGGTCAGCGAAATGGCGCATGCAGATGCGGTACCAATGGCAAAATAACCCCAATCCGGAAACAATGAAAAGACCCGAGTAATCAGAAGCAGTAATAAATACAGCGTTGCCAGGGCAATCATTCGGGTAGGTTTATGAATAATCCGTGGCTGATAATGGTGAATATACAGCGCTGCGCCTCCGCTGATCAATGTAACAACGGCTGCCAGCGAAAGAAGTTGGGGCCAGAGTTTAAATGTGATCAATCCGTTGACATAGAAGTCGTTCCTGCCGGTGTCCAGTCCCAATATCAGCAGTACGCCCGAAATAAATATCAGCAGGATCAAGATGGCGATCGGGTAAGGGCTGTTAATCGCCGCGGCCATCTTCGTGAACCGCTCGGTGGCGATGCTGTCACGCACCTGCTGGCGTCGGGCACTGACTTTCTTTTTTTTCTTCTTGATAACTGCCATTACGATGACCTCGTTTCCTTCTGTTTCTTGTCATCATAGGCCTGCACAATCTGATGGACCAAGCTGTGCCGGACGATATCCAGCTTGTCCAGTTCGACCAACCCGATATTCTTGATGTGCCGCAGCGTGTGAATTGCTTCAACGAGGCCGCTTTTCTGACCCGGTTCCAGATCGGTCTGGGTGATATCGCCGGTAATAATCATTTTGGAGCCGCGACCGAGTCGCGTCAAAAACATCAGCATCTGGGAACGTGAAGTATTCTGGGCTTCATCACAGATAACAACGGCTTCGTTGAGCGTTCGTCCCCGCATAAAGGCCAGCGGAATGACCTCGATAATATCCATCTCAATGAACTTCTGCATCTGGCCGAATTCCATCATGTCTTCGAGGCTGTCAAATAACGGCCGCAGATACGGGTTGACTTTAGCCGCCAGATCGCCCGGCAGAAACCCCAAACGCTCGCCTGCTTCGACGGCAGGGCGGGCCAGCACGATTTTGCGAATCTGTTTTTTCTTAAGCATTGAAACCGCGACCGCGACCGCCAGGTAGGTTTTACCGGTTCCCGCCGGCCCCGTGCAAAAGGTCAGATCGTTTTTGTACATGGCCTTGATGTAATTCATCTGGCCCTTGGTGAACGGCTCGATTGCTTTTTTTCGAGAATACACTTCGATGGTGTCGTCTTTGCCGGGCTTGATTTCATTGAGGGCTTGCGAAATCAACTCTTGAACATCAGTCTTGTGAAGTTGGCCGCGTTGCGAGAGGCGGCTTTGCATCCGCTCGATCAGTTCCGAGCCGGTGCGGACATCAGCCGGTTCGCCGTCAATCAGCACATTACCGTCACGGGCAATGACCTTAACCCCCAGCGTATCGCACAAAAGCCGCAGATGCGAATCCGACGGGCCGAACAGTTCGGCTCGCGGGGTATCCGCTTCAAGTTGTATCTTAATTTCCAAATGTTACCCTATCAATGTAACACAAACATAAACCAGGCAAAGGCTGCCGGGGCCGTTGCCAGCGGCGAATCGATGACATCGAGAATACCGCCGAAGCCCGGAATACTCTTTGAAGAATCCTTCGACGCCGCATCCCGCTTAATCATCGACTCAACCAAATCGCCGGCCTGTCCCAAGACTCCGAAAACGGCGCCAAAGACAGCAGCCTGCAAAAGACCCATTATACCAGAAAAGTGAGAAAAGCCAATAGCAACTGCCGCTGCAAACAGCATTGCGCCTGCCAGCCCCTCCCAGGTCTTGCCGGGGCTGATTTTCGGGGCCATTTTATGCTTTCCAAACAGCCGCCCAAGCGTATAAGCCCCGATGTCAGAAGATTTTATCGTAAAAATAAACATCAGTAAAGCCCACGGTCCAAACAAGATGCGAATGCCCAGAATAAACATACATAAAAAACCGAGGTACATAATCGAGAAAAAATTCACTGAAACATTGCGGATCGTTCCATCTGTTCCGAATTTGGCAGCCTGCACGATAAATAGAGACAAAAATGAAAAGGCTGATATCAACAGAAGATAAATGGTAAAAATGCGGAAGTCGCCAATCAGTCGTATCCAGTAAATACCTGTTGCAAGCAGAATTGATGCGGGAATTGTAATAATTTTGAATAAATGGACACCTGTTTGCTTGATCAGATTACTTAACTCTAACTGTGCTGGAATTGTAAGTAGGGCGATTAGAATCGTAAAAATAGTTGCTTGCAGAGGTTTGTAATATGTATCTTGCGTTAGTGACCCGTCCAGATGCGCGTCCAGCAAAATCAGTCCCAGAAACAGGACAATCATAATACTGCCAAATAACAATCGGTGTTTAAGCATAGAAAACTCTAAAATTAATCCGTGAAAATCCGCGCAATCCGCGGTTTATTTCTTGGCTTTGACGTCTCCAAAACGCCTGTTCCGTTTGGCAAAGTTTTGGATCGCCTCATCCATATGCTCCGGCTTCAAATCCGGCCAGTAAAAATTCGTCACATAAAATTCCGCATACGAAATCTGCCACAGCAGGTAATTACTGATACGCATTTCACCGGATGTTCGCACGACCATATCCGGATCAGCCCAGCCGGCGGTGTACAGATGATCGCTGAACATTTGCTCGTCGATGTCGTCCGGGGTAATCTCACCATCTTTGGCCTTTTGGGCCAGTTTTCGTGCGGCGTCGACAATCTCCGTTCGCGAGGCGTAGTTCAGTGCCAGTCCCAGTACCATGCCGGTGTTTTTGCTGGTCAGTTCGATGGTTTCGTCCATCGTGTCCAGCACTTTGGCCGGCAGCGGTTCCCTGCGGCCCACATGCTTTAGCTGAATATTGTTATCCATCAGCAGCGGCCGCATATTTTCCAGGTAAAGGGCGTACAGATGCATCAGGAAATCGACTTCCTCTTTGGGTCGGACCCAGTTCTGCATGCTGAACGAATACAACGTCAGGTATTCGATACCGGAAGCTACGCAATACAGCGCCATCGATTCGACGACCTCGCCGCCTTTTTCGTGGCCCTTAAAGCGGGGCAGACCCTGATCGGTGGCCCAGCGTCCGTTGCCGTCCATGATCACCGCGATATGCCGCGGAATCGCTCCAGCGTCAATCCCAAGCTTATCCGCATAAGCTACCCGTTTTTCCTCAAATGAACGCGTGTCCATAATTTCCCTTATTTATTTTAGTCCACAGATTACACAGATTTCACTGATTTTAAAAAAGTGTAAAAGACTAAATATTTATAGTATTCTTCTTTTATATTGTAGAGAGCTTTGTCCGAAATTAATTAACAAACCCCGCTTATAGCCAGTTGCTTTAAGATAGTTGATCAGCTGTGATTCATGCTTGCCTGTTAAAGCATCTAACGCTTTCAACTCAACGACAATACTGTCGTAACAGATGAAATCTGCTTGATAATGACAATCCAAGATTTTGCCTTTATACGAAACCGGAAATTGTACTTCCCTGTTGAAAGGAATGTTACTATTTTCCAGCTCTATTGCCAATGCCTGTTGATACACGATTTCCAAGAAACCACAGCCTAATGTTTTATGAACTTCCATGGCTGTGCCAATAATAGCATATGTTTCAGTATCTGTATGACTTTCTGACATTATATTCTAATCTGAGAAATCAGTGTAATCTGTGGACTTTTTTATCTGAAAATGGCTTGGCTGCGTTTGGGGCCGACGCCGACGATGCTGATCGGCACGCCAATTATTTTTTCCAACGCGTCCACATAGTTTTTCGTATTTTCCGGAAGATCGTCGTAGTTTTCGATTTTGGTCAAGTCTTCGCTCCAGCCGGGCAGCGTTTCATAGATGCATTCGGCCGCGTCCAGATCTGCCGCGTCACCGGGGAAGAAAGTTGTTTCCTTGCCGTTGACTTTATAGGCCTTACAAATATTCAATTCATCCATGCCCGCCAATGTGTCCAGGTGCATCATGGCGATTTCGGTGATGCCGCCGAGTCGAGCGGTGTAGGAAACGGCAACCGCGTCGAACCAGCCGCAGCGGCGGGGGCGTCCGGTCGTTGTACCGAATTCATTGCCTTTTTCACGGATTAACTGGCCGATTTCATTGTCCTGTTCACTCGGGAACGGGCCTGCACCCACACGCGTTGTATAGGCTTTGACCACGCCGACGGCTCGCTGGAGGTATTTTGTTGGTACGCCGCAGCCGGCGCCCAGTCCCAGCGCGCTGGCATTGGAGCTGGTCACAAACGGGAACGTACCGTGGTCCAGGTCAAGCAATGCGCCCTGGGCGCCTTCAAAGAGGATGTTCTTATCTGCGTCAATCGCCTCGTGCAGGAATTGGGTGGTGTTGCAGATAAACGGCGACAAGACCTTGCTGTGCTCACAGCACTTGGTGTAAATCGCGTCAATATCAATCGGTTCGGCGTCATATAACGCACCGAACAGCTTGTCTTTATAGGCGACGATCGTTTCCAGCTTGTCCTTGAGTGTGTCAATGTCTCGCAGGTCGGCCATCCGTAACGCATAGCTGCGGCCGATCTTGTCGGCATAGCAGGGGCCGATGCCGCGGGCGGTGGTGCCGATTTTATTCTTGCCCAACGACGCTTCGCGGAGCTGATCTTCCAGCTTGTGATAGTCCAATACCATGTGAGCGTTTTCACTGATGAACAGACGCCCGGTCATGCTGATGTTCTTTTCTTTCAGCCCGTTGATCTCATCGATCAGGGTGCCCGGATCGACGACAACACCGTTGGCAATCACGCAGGCTGTTTTCTCGCGTACTGAACCGGACGGCATCAGGTGCAGGGCGAACTTGGTGTCGCCGATGATGACGGTGTGGCCCGCATTGGCGCCACCAGCGTAACGCACAACGATGTCGGCGTTTTCGGCCAGGATATCAACGACTTTTCCCTTACCTTCGTCTCCCCACTGTAATCCAACAACACATGTATTCATGAATCTGCTTTCAAAAATAAATTCTACGGTTAATTCAAGAGTTTATTTGTCATTCCGAGCAAAGCGAGGAATCTATTTTAAGCAGCCATCGCTAAAGGCGATTCCTCTTTGCATTTTAGATTTAATATTTAATCTGCTTAATATTTAGCTGATCTTCGCAACCAAATGATCCAGGACTGCCGGCAGGTTATCATACGTTCGGTCACTGACTTTTAAATCTTTATTTTGCCCGTCGTCCGAATAAGTGACAATGAAATATCCCTTACTGTCAAAATGTGTCTTATTGATTGACTCAATCGCATCATAAGCAATGGAAACCTTACCGACCTGAAGAGCATTATCATCAGCAACAACTTTTTTGTTTTTCACAACTATAAAATAGGCGCCGATCAGTAATCCGGCTCCAATCAAAAATGGAGGTGATTTACGGTTAAAACTGAGCGTGCTGTCCGGTGTTCCATCTTCAGTTGTGTGTTTTTCAATAAATTTTGTATTCTTGTAGCCGTCATAACCAAACCATAGCCCGAGGCCGATCAGGCCTACTGCTATAAGAATTAAGTTTTTCTTTTTATAACTGCTCAACGGTGCTTCAATGGCCATTTGCAAAACTCCTTATACAAAACAACGAACTAATAATTTATCGTCGTTGCGCAATCGCGCTGTTCAGCGGCTGCACAAAATTCGGCAAAATCTTATCGAACATCAGTTCTTCAGCGATGCGGCACTGCTCTTTATAGGCGGCAATCGTATCAAAGCCCGGCCGTGGTTGCGGATACCGCCGCACGGTAAAGTACAGACTGATCGGATCGTCCGTTTTAAACTTTTCACTGCGCACATCAAAGCCGGTACTGCGCGACTCAACAGCAATACGCGCCTGCAGGCGGCGGTCCTGAGACAGGGCCATAATCACCGACGGGCAGCAGTTGACCGACTTGGTTTGCGGCATATCCAGTAAACTGCCGAAACTGCTGCCGGAAAGCAGGGCCTCGGCGATCACTTCATCATGATTGCCCTGGTAGTCAAAATCCATCGCGAACGTTACATCCATCGAGTCGATATCCAGCGGACTGACGCCCAGCATATACGGGATCAACTCCAGCACCTGACGGTGCAGGTCGTAGGCCTGTTCGGTCTCATCCGGATCGGCGCAGCCGGCCACAATCCGGTCCACTTCCAGACCGACCCAGCGGCTGCGTTGGCCCTGGGCCTGCTGTTCGAGCACATATTCGCCGGTATCGCGCCGGTTAAAGTCGGTCATCTTCGGGAACTGCTTTTGCAGGCGTTCAAAAAATGTCAATATCGTGTCCCGACCGGAGGGCAACTCCAGTTGGGTGTTGACACACATATCAATAAACAGGTCGTCACAAAACGACCCAAAACCACTTGCCATTCTCAGGATACTCCATAAACATTACTTCATACCAAAAACGGCAGGTATTTTCGCACAAACGGTGAACAATTACAAGAGATAAAAGAGAACAAAGAGGCTTAATAGAAGACAATACAGAGCGAAAGGCTTCAGTTTCCGATTACGTGAGGCGCGAACCAGCCATTTCAGCGAAATTACGCCTGCGACCAGTGCCGCGGTCATTCCGATTGTGATAAATCCAATCGACAATGCACCACTGCTGATGATGTCCGGCTGGTCAATGATCTGCAAAACTGCACCGCCCAAAATCGCTGGAATAGAGATCAAAAAGCTGTATTCAATGGCCCATCGCCGGTGCAGTCCCAGCAAAATGGCTGTGCAGATGGTTGCCCCGCTGCGTGAAATACCCGGTAAGATTGCTACGCTCTGGGCGATGCCGACGATGACGGCAAACATCAGGCCGACTTGTCGCAATCCTCGTCGGGAGGGCCGCCGCTGGTCAGTAATCAATAATACCGAAGCGGTGACGATCCACGCAAACGCTAAAACCTCCATTTTGCGGGCCGATTCCAATGGATCCTTGAATAATTTATAACAGACAGCCGTGGCAAACGTTGTGACGATTGCCAGAATACAGAATCGAGCTGCCGGGCTTTTGCGATACAAAATCGTCGGGTTGAGGCTGTTGTATTGACCGATTTTCAGCAATCCTTTGACGAAAGAGAGGATTTGAGCGTGAAAAACAATCAGGATTGAACCGATTGTTGCCACATGCAGTGACAGGTCAAACAGCAGCATGGATTTGCTTTCAGGGTCCAGAGACGGGACAAAATGCTCGATCAGTACCAGATGCCCCGAAGATGAAACCGGCAAAAACTCGGTCAGACCTTGAGCGATGCCCAAAAATGCCGCAAAAATACCGCTGGTTTCCATCTGTTCCGCGGTTTGGGGGGCTAATGCAAAACGATCTTTTAAAAGTATGAAAATGCCGGCCAAAAGTGCCCCGTAAACGCCAGCCATCAGATCGTCGGCGAGAATACCCAGCCCGTTGGGCCATTTTTCTAAATGCTTACACGGCCATGGCTTAAAGATGTCAAACAAACGAAACAGCAGAAATCCAAGTCCCGCCGCCAGCCAGATATTGTCCGGTTCCATGATGGAAATCAGCAGCATGGTAACTGCCTGACCGGCGACTTCATCAGAAACGACCATGCCGGGGTCTTTTTTGCCTGTCGCTTCAACAACGGTGGGGGCGTATTGAACGCTGACCCAAGCTCCGGCGATGGCAAAAAAAGCCATAAGAAATGGTCCAGAAAGGGGATACGGACAATACAATCCGGCCAGCAGGTAGAGTGCCACCGGCGGTAGCGACCCCCATGTTCCCGGTGCAAACGGTAGTTTACCGAGCCCAAAACAGGTTGTAAGAAGTACCTCTTTCCTCATAACGGACCCATTATACAGACAAAATGTCCGAGTGAAAGACAAATCCGGCCTTGCATTCTGCGTTTTTTCGGTCAACACGGGCAATTTTATCAATGATTGTTCGTCTGCGGCATCTTTATTCTATAGAGCGGCTTCGGCAGAAGTCCGGTCAGTCTCTGCCATTGGTTTGCCGGAGAGTAACCGCGATTGAAAGGACACGACGATGAAAGACATTCCAAGGATGGCCCCGCACGTACTGATTATCGAAGATGACCCCTGTTACCGACGATTACTGGAGCGGTACATCCAGCGTTGCGGAGCGATGTCCGGTTATGCATCCGACGGGAGAACCGGCATGGAAAAGGCACTGGCGGGAAATTATGTCCTGACACTGGTCGATATCCAACTGCCGCTGCTGGATGGTTTTATGGTGGCGACACTGCTGCGGGAGCAGGGCTACACCCAGCCGCTGATCGGCATGTCATCGCTGCGTATGGAAGGCATGAGGCCCAAGGCTCTTGCCGTAGGGTTTGATGATTACCACCCCAAACCCATTTCTGAGAAAGCAGTCTCAAATTTACTGGCTGAGTACACTCAGCACTTTATCAACCATCGAATTCAGTCGGCACAGGAGCTATTGGGCGGTTTCGACTAATTTCAGGCAATACTGGTCCGTGGTGCCGGCGATGTAGTCGCAGACGGTTCGCTGCAAGCCTTCATTTACAATCATATTTTGAAAATAGCGGGGCATTTTTTCCGGTCGTTTGCATAGATCGGAAAATAAGGTGCTCAACCATTGCTGTACTTTTTCGGCGGTTTCCTTCAGGTTGCTGTGCAGGTACATATTCTGCATCAAAAAGGTTTCAAGTTGCTGCAAAGCGTTGTCGGCTATGGTGCTGATATCAATCAGCGACGCGGGATGTCCCAGTACCTGTTGAAGTGTTTGGATACTGCTATCGGCAAGTTTATTTCGGCTGGTTTCAATCACATCGCTGACTAAAATGTCCATGATTGACTTTGACAGCCGCGTCCGGCGAATCACATAATCGTCAATTCGGTCCATGTCAATTTTTTCACAGGCCCGTCGGTATAACTCCAGCTCTTTCAATTGGTTTTCATGAATCAGTCGCGAGCGAAGCCCGTCTTCCAGATCATGACTGTTATAGGCGATGCGGTCGGCAACATCGGCGATCTGACCTTCCAAAGATGGATTTTTGGGCCAGTCGGCCTGCTGTTCGGGCTTATCATACGGACTGGAATGTTTCATCAGACCCAGCCGGGTTTCGTACATCAGATTCAACCCCTGAAAATCCGGGTAGGGGTGTTCCAGAAAATCGATAATCCGCACGGCCTGGCGGTTATGTTCAAAACCACCATTTTCGGCCATGATCTTGTTCAAAACATTTTCGCCGGTATGCCCGAACGGAGCGTGTCCGAGGTCGTGGGCCAGGCAAATTGCCTCAGCCAGGCTTTCGTTGAGATTCAGTGCCCGTGCGATGGTTCGCCCGATCTGGGCGACTTCAATACTGTGTGTCAGCCGGGTTCGGTAATGGTCATTGAGGCCGGTCGTGAAGACCTGCGTCTTGCCTTCCAGCCGCCGAAACGCCGCGCAGTGAATCACCCGGTCGCGGTCGCGCTCAAAGTCACTGCGGTAGGGGTGTTTCGGTTCGGCATATTGCCGGCCGCGGCTGGCGTCTTCCGTGACGGCGTATGGGGCAAGTGTTTCGCTCATGTTCCAACTGTCGGCAACTGTTCCGTTTGGCTGATTTCGATAAGTTTATCGTATAAATCGTCCAGCGACTGGCTGATGACATCGGTATCGCTGCACACATGCATATAGTTGGTGTCGCCGTTCCAGCGGGGAACCACATGGATATGGGCATGTCCCGGCAGTCCTGCGCCTGCGCAACGTCCGAAGTTCATGCCGACATTAAACCCATGCGGGTTCACGGCTTTGGACAAAACCGCCTGGCAGTCACGAACCAGTTTCATCATGCAGAGCATTTCCGCGTCCGAGGCATCGCTGAAGTCTGCGATATGGCGATTGGGAGCAATCAGCAGGTGTCCATTGTTATAGGGAAATTTGTTGAAAACCACGAATGCCTGTTTCGTCCGCCACAGCAACAGGTTGTCCTTGTCTTTTTCCGGCGTGGCCAGATAATCACAAAGAAAACAGCCGCCGGTTTCGCCGGCAATCCCCTGAATATACTTCACGCGCCACGGTGCCCAAAGGTTTTTTCGCTTCAACGGTCTTGTCCTCCGGTCATTCAGGCGTTTTAATTTTCTTGATGGAAATTGTCTGGTCAATGGTCAATGTCGGCACCGAATTACCTAATGGCAGTAAAAAGGATGCGTTAACTTTCAGTTGATACTGCTGTTGATCACTTTCGATTTGGCCGGTTTCCATATTAAAAACCTGCGTTCCGGTCCCTTCCAGTGACTGGAAGCGGTAGTTTTGCAGAAAGCCCATCAGGCCCCGCATCTGAAACCGTCCGTCATAGGGGCGGGGGAACCCTTCGACCGTTGTATCGCTGAGCGTAAAGCTGCTTTTGATGTTGGCCTTTTGGGGCTGGTTTTCTTCCTGGCTGAATGACTCCAACATATAGGTTGTAATGCGTGCCGGTGGATTGGGAATCGGCGCGGGCCAGGGAATCAACTGTTTCGCCGTCCAGGTGTCATTTGGATCCACTCCGGTGTCTGGTTTTTTGATTGTCGAAATGGAGTCCCACAGATACCACTGCATCGCGATAAAATCGCTGATCATATCCGGGTTTTTAACACGCTGTGTTTTCGAGGTGTCAAAGGCATGTTTGCCGATTTCGCGAATGGTTCGGTCCAAGTCGGTATATTCGGCAATCTGTCCGGTTGGCGTAAGTCGAATCATAAAGGTCTTGCCGGCCATTTTTTCCATCGCGTCCGGGGCGGTTCGCTTGCCGCTCATAGAGGTTCGCTTGACTTTGACCGATTGGCATGTCGCTTTAATGGTGGTTAAGCCGAACGGGTCAACTTCTACAGGTGTGTACGTCACGACCATGTCCAGTGTTTCGGTCATAATCTGGGGCCGGTTTTTCTTGGTACCGCTGCCGGTCAGGTTGATTTCTGTTTTTCGGGTTGAAGTGAGCTGATAGGTAATCGGCGTGTTTTCTTCAAAACTGACCAGCAGTATATTGATATCGCCGGAGTTTTGACAGCCGGTAAAGGTGAAAAGAAGGCATATAACCGTTGCGATTAAAAGAAGACTTCCGGTTCTCACGACACATCCCTTTCTAGTAGTGTTTAAAGACTCGACGTTTGCATGGAACACCGTCGGCTCTGTATGAATCATAAAGTTAAGCAACTGCAAAAATAAAGGCCGGTGTTTAGCCGGCCTGTTATTCACTGAAAATATGAGTTAGTCCAGCTTATCAAGCTTGACCCGGTTGGTAAACTGCATCGTCAGGGTATCCGGGCCTTTTTCAGGATCGCCTTTTTCCGGCATTTCCTGTGCCAGGTACGTGCTGACAAGTGTTTCTTCCAAGGTTAGCACACTACCCGAATCTACGTTGAAGGTCATCGTGCCGGTATAGTTGTCTTCGTTGTCAAACATCTTGGCGAAAACGCCCATACCGCCGCTGATCTTTCCGGGGGCCGCGTCGGTATCTTCACCGGCATTCATTTCAACTGTAGCAATGGTTGCGCCGTCCTTGGTGTCAACATCAGTCAGTGTATAGACCTTTTTGTAGTTCTTCGGTGCCAGCAGTCCCGGCGGCGAAGGAACGACCTGACTCCAGGTGGCCTTGACTTTCATTGCAGAAGCAGCTTCCTGCGGAAGTGCGACAATTGAATGACGGGCAATGATGTTCTTGTCGTCCAGAATGCTGGTAGCGACTTTCTTTTCGTATCCACCTTTCACCGCGGCTTTGGCGGCCTTGGTGTTCAGCACCTTGACCTGACCGTTTGGTGACAATTCAATCGTATAGCTTTGGCCCAGCAGCTTGCCCATCGGGCTTTTGGAATCTTTTTTGTCTGTGCTGTTGTAGGCGTACTTCAGTTCGTTCTTGTTCGTCATTTCGACGGCAAGGTCTTTGATGGTAATCGTTGCGGTGGCATTACCCGCTTCATCGACCCGGTCAATCGTCTGGGTAAACGTCATGTCAATGACGGTTTTGGTTTGTTCTTCGCGAAGCTTGTTGAGGTTCGGCTGTTCAAAGCGGAAATCCTTGACCACTTCCGAGACGGCCTTGTAAGTTGCGGTTTGTTCAGGAGAAAATTTCAGATTCAGGTCAGCCGAGGGGCTGCAGCCGGTCATCATAACAACGACGCCGAGGCTCATAACTGACAAAAACAGACTCATCTTACGCGACATAGCACTCTCCTTAATCCATTCAAAAAGGTTGCTTATTTGAGTTTAACTAATTCATTGAAAAGGAATTATAGCTCCGCAAACGGCGTTTTACAACAGGAAATTGGCGTTGAAATGAAATTTTTTGGACGAATATTTGCGAGTATTAGGCCCTTAAATGCTCAAAATATCCCAATTGATGCGAACCGGCAGAGCGAAAATCTGATTTTCAGGTTTGTCGCCGGCTGCGTAAACGGCTATAATCAGGCGTTTGGTTATGACATGTTCAAGACAGGGATATAGAGTCAGGAATAGATATTTTGGAGAAAATCATGAGAAGTGATACCGTCAAAAAGGGGTTTCAGCGTGCTCCGCACCGCGGCCTGCTGCGTGCTTGCGGCCTGAAGTCAGAAGATATGAAAAAGCCGTTTATTGCGGTTTGCAACAGTTTTTCACAGGTGGTGGCTGGTCATGCTCACCTGGATAAAGTCGGAAAGGTCATTCGTGAAGCGATTTACGCCGCCGGTGGGGTACCGTTTGAATTTAACACGATTGCTCTGTGTGACGGCGTGGCGATGGGCCATGGAGGCATGAAATATTCGCTGCCGTCGCGTGAATTGATCGCCGACAGCGTGGAAACCATGGTCAACGGCCACTGTTTTGACGCGATGATTTGTATTCCCAACTGCGACAAGATTGTCCCGGGTATGCTGATGGCTTCGATGCGGCTGAATATTCCGACGCTGTTTGTTTCCGGCGGTCCCATGGCTGCGGGCAAGAGCAAAGACGGCAAGGTGACCGATTTAATTACGATTTTTGAAGGCGTTGCCAAGTATAACGCCGGCAACATGACCGAAGAAGATTTGACGGACCTGGAATGTTCAGGCTGCCCGACAGCGGGAAGCTGTTCGGGGATGTTTACCGCCAACAGCATGAATTGCCTGTGCGAGGCGATCGGCATGGCATTGCCGGGTAACGGTACAATTCTGGCGGTCGATCCCAAACGGCAGGACTTGTATAAACAAGCCGCCACACGCATCGTGGCGATGGCCGAAGCCGACGGCCCCAAACCGCGGGAGATTGTGACGGAAAAAGCGGTTGATAATGCTTTTATGCTGGATATGGCGATGGGCGGCTCGACCAATACCGTCCTGCATACGCTGGCGATTGCTAACGAAGCCGGCGTCAAGTATGATTTGGCCCGTATCAATGAAATCAGCTCCCGGTGTCCCAATATCTGTAAGGTTTCACCGTCCAGCGACTGGCATATCGAAGATGTGGATGCCGCCGGCGGGATCAGTGCGATTCTCGGCGAAATCAGCAAGATCGACGGCCTGCTGAACCTCGACTGCATGACCGTTTCGGGCGTAACACTCGGCGAACGTATCAAAGGCTGCGAAACCAAGGATCCGGAATGCATCCATCCGGTCGAAAACGCTTATTCCAAGACCGGTGGTCTGTCGATTCTTCACGGTAATCTCGCCCCAAAAGGCTGCGTAGTCAAAACCGCGGGCGTTCAGCCGTCGATGCTGACCCATACCGGCCCGGCTGTGATCTTCGAAAGCCAGGAAGAGGCTTGCGACGGCATTCTCGGCGGCAAGGTCAAAGCCGGTGACGTTGTGGTCATCCGCTACGAAGGCCCCAAGGGCGGCCCGGGCATGCAGGAAATGCTCTCGCCGACCAGCTATATCATGGGTGCGGGACTGGGCGAATCGGTGGCACTGATTACCGATGGCCGTTTCTCCGGCGGCACACGCGGCGCGTGCATCGGCCACGTCAGCCCGGAAGCCGCGGTTGGCGGTCCGATCGGCCTGATCGAAGAGGGCGATATCATCGAAGTGGATATTCCGAACCATACAATCAATGTCAAGGTCGATGAAGCAGTGTTGGCCGAACGCAAAAAGGCCTGGCAGCCGCACCCGCCGCGGATTACCACCGGCTGGCTCGGCAAATACGCCACCATGGCTACCAGCGCCGACACCGGCGCGATCCTGAAATGGGATTAATTTTCGACAGGATTAACGGGATTTACAGGATATTAAAAAAGCCACAGAGCACACAGAGTATTAGTGAATTGTTTTTTTACTCTAAATCCTCTGTGTTCGCTGTGGCAAAAAATTGGGCAGTCAGATGCATTTGCCGATAACCGAGGATGATTTTTCCGCTGAACCGATTTCGACGACGGGCAGGAGTACTTCTCCGACCCAGCGGGTCTTTCAGACCGATGAAAAGGTACTCGAACTGAAGCCGTCGCCCAAGGGGATGGAAGCATTTGCCTATAGCCTTGTCCTGATCGGCGTGATTGCTTCTCTGGGCGTTTGGTTTTTGGCGGATTTTTCGGAAAAGAAAACAATTTCAGGATTTGTGCTTCTCTGGTTTGGATGTGCTGCAGTTGGCGTTCTGGGTGGTTGTATTTTTGCCCGGTTGCTGGGGACACGCGTTCGGTTTGATAGAAGTGCCGGTAAAATCAGTATTTTGGGTTTTCGTTTTTCGCCGCCGGTGGAGTTTTGGACGAGTCAGATCGCCGGGATTCAACTGCTCTATATCGGAAAGAAACATATTGGTGATGAATCGTTCAGGCGAAAATTATACCAATTGAATTTTATTGTGTGCAAGGACGATGGTATAGAGCGATTCCATCTGCTGGAGTGCGGCAAACTGCCTTTAATGCAAACTCTGGCAAGGGCGTCTGCGGAGTTTCTGGAAGTACCGCTGTTTGAACAATCGGCAGTTTTGGCACCTTAAAACGAATTGCTTTTTGATAGGACTAACAGAATATGTTTAAAGTAACAAAGCAAATTTTAAGTAAAAAGTTATTGCAACAACGGGAAAAAGGGATTAATTTTTCGACTTTTCTTGGTGCCAAATGGCTTGTTTCGAAAATTATTCTTGCGATGTTTACGGGCTTTCTGTTTTTACAAAATGATTCATTTTACCGGTCCATTGCATTAGTATGTACCGGTTATCTCGTGGGAATGACTTTGGCTCATTTGCGGAGTTTTATTATTTTAAAGAGATCCTGGCCTTTTCATCAGGAACTTATTGATTGGGAAGAGGTTGAGCAATCTGTAAATTCTTGAACATTTAATCAGTGTTAATTAGTGTTCATTCGTGGTTCGAAAAAGCGAGACAGTATAATATGACAATGAAGTGGTATGTATGTGGTTTAAATTTTGAATGCACCGGTTGCGGCAATTGCTGTGCGGGGCCGGATGAGGGGTATATCTGGATTTCCAAGACCGAAATTGAGTTTCTGGCCGAGCATCTTGGTGTGAGCATTGATGAAGTCCGTCAAAAATATCTCAAGAAATACGGTCGTCGCAGCAGTATCGTCGAGGAGCCGCGGACAAAGGACTGTATCTTTTTGACGGCTGCGAAGGGAGGCTGCCGTGGTTGTGCCGTTTACTCAGTGCGTCCCAACCAGTGCCGCACCTGGCCGTTCTGGGACGGGAATTTGTACGATCCGGATGCCTGGAACTATGCCGCGATGCGCTGCCCCGGCATCAATAAAGGCCGGTTCTACTCCTTCGAGGAAATCGAACAAATCCGCAAACAAAAATCCTGGTGGGAATAACGGGAACCACAGATTTCGCAGATGACACAGATTATTTTTTTATAATCGGCGAAATCGGCAGTTTCTTTTTATATTATGCAGAAAGATTCTCAAATCATCAAAGAGGTTAACGAAATCTACCTGTGGCTCGACGAACAGTTGGCGGAGATTGACCGGTCGTGTCGGGCGTGTGGGAAGTGCTGTGATTTCGAGGCATTTGGCCATCGGCTGTATGTGACCACGCCGGAGTTGATGTATTTTGCCAAACACGTCGGGCTGACAATCAAGGATATGCCGAGCGGCGTTTGTCCTTATCGGATTAGCGGCAAATGCAGTGTCTATTCGTATCGTTTCTCCGGCTGCCGCATTTTCACCTGCGGTGACGACAGTGAGCAGGAGCATCAATTGTGTGAACAGGCCATCGGAAAATTTAAAGCACTCTGTGAGGAATATAACATTCCATATCATTACATGTACTTAAAACCTGGATTGGAATTGCTGCGTAGCGGGGATCTCGAAAAAAGCTAACGCGGTCGTGAGATATCCTGTGGCGGCCACAGTTTTAATCTTTTCAGCTTGTCTTTCAGGTCGAGAGAGTGATTGTTATTGATAAATGTTTTGTACAGATTTTCTACTTTTTTCTCTCCGTAGGCTTCTACGTAAAAAGTGGACTGGCCCAGTGCTGCACCCCATTCAATGGGAGTTCCGTCCTGAGGGTACATTATAATATGGGGCTTGGTGCTGCTTTTGCGTCCCTGGCAATTAGAGACATCAATACGTTTGATCTCAGTGACCAGCGGTTTTGAAACAGTGATATTGGGCAGCTTTTGAAAGAGGTACTTATTCTTTTGGATGATCTCATATAATTGCGGTGAAATCGGATATGCCGTTTTTTTCTCCGCCAGATATTGGCTGTCACAGTAGAGCAGGTAATCGATGAGATTGATACCGGCTTCAATGTCTTCAGCGTTGAGTGTGTTTTGTAAGGTAGGTTTGCTGTTCAGCGAAAATCCAGTAATTTCCGGGGTTTTCAGGAAATCCAGCGGCTTATATTCAAAGACAAACATCTGGTGGTCCAAGTAATACTTTTGCCGCCTGACCTCAATTATGGCCACCGGTCGGCGAACGCCTGCGGTGATATTGACTTTAAGACAATTGTCCGGCTGTGGGTCAAGTTCCACGACGATGTCATACAGCCAGGAAATTTGCGTCAGTCGCTGCTGAACGGTTTTGGCAATATCTTCCGTCGGCAGGTTGTCCACTTCGCCCGCAACACTGTACACCATGTCCACCCAGGCCTGTTCCTGCTGCAGCCAGGCGTCTGTGGGGTTGCGAACGCTAAATTCGGTGTTAATGCTTAGCGGTTGTTGCTGATATTTGACAAAGTGATCCATGTAAAACAGGCCGAGGGCGCCGCCGGCAGCGATGATGGTTACTGCCATAATCCCAAGCGTAACTTTTACTCCGGCCGAAATGGTCGGCTGATTTTTTTTGGACTTTCGACCGGTTTTCTTCTTTTTGGAAAAGAAACCGAACAGCCCGCCTGTCTTTTTTTTCTTCTTTTTCGCCATATCAATCTGTCATCCCGAGCGAAGTCGAGGGATCTATTTAAACAGCCAACCGCCAAAAGGCGGTTTCCTCATTATCTTTGTATCTTGCTATTTGATTTTTACACTGTTTTGAAAATCATTCCACGCCGCTTCCACAAGCTGTTTGCAAAGCTGCGGCGTTTCGATGCCCGCTTTATTTGCGGCCATCGGCAGCAGCGAATGGCTCGTAAAGCCCGGCAGAGTATTGATTTCGAGCATATATGGCAATCCCAGGTCCGTCAGAATAAAATCCACCCGTCCCAGATGCCGGCACTTCAATTCGTCAAAGCAGGTCATCGCGTCCTGCTGGATTTCCTTGATCAATTCCTCATCGGCAATCGTATCGAACAGGTATTCCGTTGCGTCATCAATGTATTTTGAATGATAATCATAAAAGCCAGTTTTGCTGCGAATTTCGATAATTGGCAAAGGCATACCATTGACGACGCCGACGGTAATCTCCCGGCCCGGCACAAATTCCTCGACCATGCA
>JANQGW010000197.1 GCA_028282905.1 Sedimentisphaerales bacterium
AGTAAAGTATTTCCGGCACAAATATTCTCATGCGTCAAAAACGGCGAGCCGGCCGGCGTCTCGACAATAATTCGTCCGCCACTGAGGCCTTTGCCGAGGTAGTCATTGCTGTCGCCCTCCAGCTTCATCGTCACGCCCTTGGTCAGAAACGCACCGAAGCTCTGGCCGGCCGAACCGGAAAATTCGATTTCAACCGTATCGTCTGCCAGCCCATCCGGGCCGAACTGGCGCACCAGGCGATTACTTAGAATCGTTCCAACGGTCCGATCTGTGTTTTTGATGGGCATGCTGAAACTGGATTGCTTGCCGGAATCAAATGTCGCTTTTGCCTGTTCAATCAGTTTCCAGTCAATATGATCGTCCAGCGGCGATGCCTGTTTCTGCGAGTTATACAGTTCGCTCGGCTGGCTGATCTTCGGCTGGTGGAAGATCGTCGAGTAATCCAGTCCCTTAGCCTTGTAATGGTCAATCGCTTCCTGCATGGCCAGTTTATCCACCCGACCGACCATTTCATTAAAAGTCTTAAAGCCGAGCTGAGCCATAATCTGACGGGCTTCTTCGGCCACAAATGTCAAGTAATTAACAATATAGTCGGGCTTTCCAGCAAAGCGTTTGCGAAGTTCCGGATCCTGTGTGGCAATGCCGTAGGTGCAGGCACCTTCGTGGCATTTCCGCAGCAGCGTACAGCCCATACACGCCAGAATCGCCGTCCCAAAGCCGAATTGTTCGGCGCCAAGCAATGCCCCGATTACGATGTCGCGGCCGGTTCGCAACTGACCATCGGTCTGAACACGAATCCGGTCACGCAGCTTGTTCATCACCAGCACCTGCTGGGTTTCAGCCAGTCCAACTTCCCACGGACAGCCGGCATGTTTGATCGATGACTGCGGGCTGGCCCCCGTGCCGCCGTCAAAGCCACTGATGAGCACTTCGTCGGCATTACCCTTGGAAACACCCGCGGCAATCGTCCCGACACCGACTTCCGAAACGAGCTTGACCGACACCTTGGCTTCGGGGTTGGCACATTTCAGGTCGAAGATTAACTGGGCCAGGTCTTCAATCGAATAAATATCATGATGCGGCGGCGGCGAAATCAGCGTCACACCCGGCGTTGAGAAACGCAACTTGGCGATATCCTTACTGACCTTCAGGCCCGGAAGCTGACCGCCCTCGCCGGGCTTGGCACCCTGGGCCATCTTGATCTGGATTTCTTTGCCCTTGGACAGGTAATGAATCGTCACGCCAAACCGGCCGCTAGCCACCTGCTTGATGGCACTGTTTTTCGAGTCTCCGTTCGGTTCCAATTCGTACCGGGCCGGGTCTTCGCCGCCCTCACCGGTGTTGCTCATGCCGCCGAGACGGTTCATCGCAACCGCCATACATTCGTGCGATTCCTTGCTGATCGAACCGTGACTCATCGCCCCGCTGCAGAAACGCTTGACGATTTCGCTGGCCGGCTCAACCTGTTCGATTGGAATCTGGTTTGTATCTTTAAAGACAAACAATCCACGCAGCGTACAGGCTTCTTTGGCCTGATTGTTGACCGCTTCGGCAAATTCGTCATAAGCTTTCTGGTCGTTATAGGTCGCCGCGTGCTGAAGCTTGCTGATCGTTGTCGGATTCCACAGGTGCCGCTCACCGTCCAGTCGCCAGGCGTAATCACCGCCAAAGTCCAGTTCCAGCGAACCGAGTTTGCGCGGGCTGTAGGCTTCCTGGTAACGTGTCCGGATGTCCTTGACAATCTGCTTCAGGCCGATACCGCCAATGCGGGAACTGGTACCGGTAAAGTAAGTATCAACCACACTTTTATCAATGCCGATCGCCTCGAACAACTGAGCATTGAAGTAGCTGCGAAGCGTCGAGATGCCCATCTTGCTCATCGTCTTGAGAATCCCCTTCTTGACGGCGGCAATATAGTTGCCGGCAATCGCGGCTGGTTCCATGTTTTGCGGAAGCTGGCCCTGCTGGTGCATACTGCTCAGGGTTTCAAAGACGATGTACGGGTTAACGCCGTTAGCACCGTAACCGCACAGCAGGCAGAAGTGCTGCACCTCGCGGGCTTCACCCGTTTCCAGAATCAGTCCCGCTTCGCCCCGCAAGCCCTTTTCAATCAAGGCGTGATGAACCGTCGATACCGCCAGCAATGCCGGAATCGGTGCCTTTTTCGGTCCGGCGGCCTTGTCGCTGATAATAATCAGCGAGGCATCTTTGTCGGTAATTGCACGAACCGCATCAGCAACCAGTTGCTGCAAAGCCATTTCCAATGCCTTGGGATCATCGCCATCCAGCTTAAAGGTCGCATCAATCGTTTCCACCTTGAAATCATCGCGATTAATGCCGCGCAGCCGCAGTATATCTTCATTGGTCAGTACCGGGTGCGGCAGCTTTAACTGTCGGCAATGCTCCGGTGTTTCATCCAGTATATTCAGCTTCTTACCGGTAAAGCTCATCAGACTCATGACCAGCCCTTCACGCAGTGGGTCAATCGGCGGATTGGTCACTTGGGCGAAGAGCTGCTTGAAATAATCGTACAGCAGACGCGGCCTATCACTCAGCACTGCCAGCGCCGCGTCGTTACCCATTGAGCCAACCGGCTCCTGGCCGTTGACGGCCATCGGCTTAAGCAGAACTTTTAATTCTTCCCGCGTGTAGCCGAACATCCGCATGCGGGCCGCCAGCGTGGCAGGGTTGCCCTGTTCCAAGCTCGGCGTATCAAACAGCCCTCTCAGTTCAATGCGGTTTTCATTAAGCCATCGGCGATACGGTTTCTGGCGGGCAATCTTACTTTTGATTTCGTTGTCAGTAATAATCCGCCCCTCTTCGGTATCCACCAAAAACATTTTGCCCGGCTGGAGACGGCCGCGTGTGCGAACCTGCTCGGGCGGAAACTCCACTACGCCGGTTTCACTGGCCACAATCACCAGTCCGTCGGTCGTGACAGTATAGCGGCTGGGACGCAGACCGTTACGGTCCAGCGTACCGCCCAGATACCGGCCATCGGTAAAGACCATCGACGCCGGACCGTCCCACGGCTCCATAACCGACGCATGATATTCATAGAACGAACGCTTATCCGTACTGATATGATACTTGGCCCCGAACGCCTCGGGAATCATCATCATCATCGAATGCGGCATACTGCGACCAGCCATGTTCAGCAGTTCGAGCATATTATCAAAACTGGCCGAGTCACTGGCGCCCGGCTCAAGCGTTGGGAACATGTCCGTCAAATCGTTGCCCAACACGTCAGTTTCCATCCGAGGTTCACGCATCCGCGTGCAGTTGCGATTGCCGCTGAGCGTATTGATTTCACCGTTATGGGCAATACAGCGGAACGGTTGGGCCAGTTTCCAGCTTGGGAAGGTATTGGTGCTGTAGCGCTGATGCACAATCGCCAAAGCCGAGGTAAACCGCTCGTCATTCAGATCGGGATAGTAGGCGAATAACTGCCAGGCCATGAACATACCTTTATAGCAGATGGTCTTGGCCGACATGGACGAGATATAAAAATCGTCGGCTGTGTCGCCGTATGTTTCGGCCACCTGCCGCTCAGCACGTTTGCGAGCCAGGTACAGTTTGCGTTCCAAATCAGCACCGCGGAAAGAGCCGCCGTCAATGAAAAGCTGTTTGATTGTCGGTTCCGCTGACAAGGCAATCTCACCCAGGCAGGAGGGATCAGACGGCACCACACGCCAGCCCAATACATTCATGCCGTAATGAGCGACTGCCTTTTCCAGGATTTCCTCGCAGGTCTTGCCCAGGGTTTCATCTTTACTACCGAATACCATCGCCACACCGTAAGCACCCGCTTCCGGCAGGGTAAACTTCAAAGCAGCCGTTTCAGCTTTCAAAAATTCGTGCGGAATCTGACAAAGAATCCCACCCCCGTCACCAGTCACATTATCGGCGCCGGCGGCACCTCGGTGATGCAGGTTTTTCAGCACCTGATCAGCATACCGGATAATGGAATGGTCCTTCTTGCCGGAAATGTTCACCACCGCCCCAATACCGCAGGCATCGTGTTCACGTCTGGCCTCGTAAAGCCCCTGATCTTTTGGCATTAATGACATTTTATTTCCTTATGACGTTTCTTGGTTTTCTTACATGCGTCTAATACTACCTCAAAAGACTTATAAGATAGTAAATCCACTCCTTTGTGTCAATTCTTTTATAAAAAATCTTAATCGTATTAATTGTTTTACTTATACTAATAAAAACTATAAGCAATTCTTAAGAGCCTCAATATAAACAAAAACCCCGCCGGAAAAATACACTCTCCGGCAGGGTCTTAACTTCTTATAGAACCAGTAACTATATTACTTATGCAATCTTTCGATTACCGCAGGAACAACATTTCCGCGTAGGTGGGCAGTGGCCATATATTCGCATCGACCAGCATTTCCAATCCGTCGGCGGCTTCGCGTACCGCATTCATCGCCGGGATCACCGCGTCGTGATAGCTGCGTGCCTGCAGATTGGCCTTGCCGATACTGGAAGCCTTTTCAATCGCCGCCTCTAATACGTCGATTGCGTCGCTGAGTTCATCGACCAGTCCGCTGACCCTTTCCAGCGATTTCTGCATGGCCTTGCTCGCAATGCCTGAATCAGCGGCAACACCGGCGGACGCCGCCAAAGAAGCACAATAATCGATGCAGGCCGGCAGAATCTGGCGCTTGGCAATATTGACCATTGTCAGTGCTTCGATATTGATACTGCCGCTGTAGCTTTCCAGCAAGACTTCCGTTCGGGCAGTTAATTCAAGCTTCGACAGAACTTTGTGCTTCCTAAAGAGAGCAACATTTTCCTTTTCCGTAATCGATTCCAACGCCTCAACTGTCGAAGGAATATTCGGCAGGCCGCGTTTGGCCGCTTCATCCACCCAGGCCGCGGCGTAGTTGTCGCCGTTAAAGACCACACGCTGGTGTTCTTTTGCGATTTCCTTGAGAACTTTCTCAGCTTCTTTGCGAACATCCTTGGCCTTTTCGAGTGATGTGGCAATCTCAGAAAGCGACTCAGCCACAATCGTATTCAATACAAAGCTCGGACCGGCCGTCGATTGACTGGAACCGGGCATCCGGAACTCAAACCGGTTGCCGGTAAAGGCAAACGGCGACGTCCGGTTACGGTCGGTACAGTCCTTCGGCAGCGGTGGAAGCGTCGAAATCCCAAGCTTCAACTGGCCGCCCTTCTTGGATGTTTTGGCGCCTCCGGCAACAAGCTGTTCCAGAATATCGTTAAGCTGGTCGCCCAAAAATACGGATACAATCGCCGGAGGTGCTTCGTTGGCACCAAGACGATGTTCGTTACCTGTATTGGCAACTGATGAACGCAGCAGCTTGGCATATTTATCAACCGCACGAATCACGGCACACAGAAAGACAAGAAAGACCATGTTCTCATGCGGCGTACTGCCCGGG
>JANQGW010000048.1 GCA_028282905.1 Sedimentisphaerales bacterium
GTGCCACTTTCCGACAATCGCAGTTTGATAACCGGCTTTTCGCATTTCATGCGCCAGGTACTGCCGGTCTGCGGGAAGTTTCTCCCTCAATGTAATACATCCGTTAACGTGAGAATACTGCCCGGTCATGATACAGGCCCGACTGGGCGTACAGATAGAATTGGTACAAATAGCATTATCAAATAACATCCCCTCACTGGCCAATTTGTTAATTGTGGGGGTGGGATTTAATTTGGCCAACCGGGAACCATAAGCTCCGACTGCTTGAGTCGTATGGTCGTCAGACATAACAAACAGAATATTAGGCTTCTTATGACTGGAAATCGAATCTCGGAGGTGACCACATCCACATACCCCTAAGATACCGGCCGCTAAAGTACTCTGTTTAATGAATTGCCTTCGATTCATCCAAATAGCCCTTTCATAACAACAACTATATTTCTTTTTTGTTAACTCTAAGAACTGGTCAAAATTGGATTTGTCAATAATTGATACCCCGCATCAATATCCGAGGGAATAATACCGCACCGCAATTATTGAGTCAGTTGCATGACTGGATTTAATCCCTACACATAGGGCTGCTGATCAACCGTACAACGAATGATAACCATAGAAGGGGTAAGCACAAATAGAAAATATTGACTTTCAAATGCCATAAATTGACTTTATTAAGATCAATTACAGTTATGCAACCAGATGTTTTACATAAATCGGAATATACAGAAAATTGAGACATACCGGAAAGCCGCAGACAAGCCAAATTTGACTCTAAATCGGCCCCTTTAGAACCTTGTAAAAAGTCATCCTTCCCATCAGACTGCCCTCCTGTACGACTTCCCCCCCCAGAGAACCGCGTGCGACAGGAAAGATTCCCCTCGCCTTGAACATGCGGTTCAATCGTATTGTTATTGAGTATAGTGTATTACTCTGAGTGATAATATTAGAAGTCATCCCAAAATCTGCTTTGCATTTAAAAATGAGAATTTTTTGTCTCTGGCAAGGAAGATAAATCAGCTTTAGCCAAAGCTAAGGCGGCTTTTGTCTGACGCCGTCCAGAGGCGAAAAGGGGCATATTAAAACCAAATGAGGTTTTGGGATAGCTTCTAATAAGATGACTAAAAAAGGCCTTCTAAACAATTGTGCTCATTCTTTAAACACAAACATTCATCATATCCATACACAATCCCCAGTCTTAAAAGCTCTCTAAACAACTCAGTCCCTCAAATTATCCATCCATTCCGGCCAACCGCCGTTAGGTCCTGCCGAGCGATCCCAGTTCGGGTTCCATTTCAATGACCATAGTGATTTAAGACCGACCTTATCAGTATGACCGTCCAGAAAAGTGACATTGACCGCTTCCGAATGGCGGTCGATACAAACACGTTTCAGGCTATTACTCCAGCCAACATCCATATCATCCGGCTCCTGCGGGGCCTGATTGCCGTCACTTGCTATTGGATTCAGGGATCGATAGGAAGCGTCCAAAAAAATGGGAATGGCCGCGGCATTTTTCACATTGACCGAACGCCAGAAATACTCACCGTAATTATTGTCAAATGCCCTTGTCGTTGCGTTGAGACTGTTTTGAGTCGGATTTTGTATCCAAGCATTCATCGCATAGCTGCCGATATCCTCATCGCCATTTGCATGCTGGGTCATATATGCTTTATTGGAATATCCGCGATAGCACGTCGGATCAAAAAGGGTCGTATCCGGACTGGGCGTGTTCGCAGACGGACATCGCATTATTTCCGGATCCTGGTAGTACGTCTCGAAAAAACGATACCAAACCCGGGGATTGGGGCCGTTGGCATAGTTGCCACCCAAATACGGTGTCCCCTCAGCATTATCCTGCATTTTCCCATCATTATCACTTGAATACAGCGAGACAATAAGCCCCCATTGCCTCAGATTGGCTTTACAGATCACACTGCGAGCCTGCTCCTTAACTCTTTTCAGCGCAGGCATAATGATAGCCATCAACAGGGCAATAATCGCGATAACGACCAACAATTCGATCAGCGTGAAACCTTTCCCTCGTTTCATCTTCTTGTCTCCATTTAACTTAGCATTCCTGTTTTTGACATCTTGTCCGGACATATCTTCATCACGGATTTTATTGCTATATTCAATCAACTATTAAATCACAGCAGCAGCTTTTCGAATGCGTCTTTGGTTATCACAGGCTACTTTCGAGAGCTTCCAGTTCGTCAAGCAACTCTTGCACGACAGCAGGTTCTTCGGCTGCCCGATCAATGCGTTCGCCGAGATCGTGTTCGACCTGAAACAGCAGCGGGTCTGTACGTGATGCCGTAAACCCATAGTTGTCACCCGTCTGCGAACCAATTCGAATATGCAGTTTCCACGGTCCCTTGCGAATGGCCGATGGCCTATTGTCACTGTAGTTATACAAAAATGTAAACGGCCCCAGCGGCTCAAAGTATTCGTTGGGCATCAAAAGACTGCGAATATCTCGTCCATCAATGGTTCGGTCCGTCGGAGTCTCTGCCCCGGTCAATGCGAAAACGGTCGGCAGCACATCCAACGTGCTGGCGGGTGTCTGCTCGACGACATTAGAGGTAATCGTTCCGGGCCAGCAGAAAATCCCCGGGACGCGATGGCCGCCTTCCCAAGTGGAGCCCTTTCCGTCACGGAACGGCAGTGCGTAACCGATATTAAGGCGAGCTTCACCGTACATAGAATGCGATGCGGTGTCCTGGAACTTGATCCATGGTCCGTTATCTGACGAGAAAATGATCAGTGTATTTTCTGTCAGACCTGTATCAGCCAGCGTTTGACGGATCTGCCCGACGGCATCATCAATTTCTTCCATAACATCACCCAGCAGTCCCCGCCGCGAGACTCCCTTGAAGTCGTCACCTGCATTAAGCCCCAGATGCGGCATATTGTAGGCAATATACGCGAAGAAAGGACCGTCTTGATTCGCTTGGATAAAATCAATCGCCTCGGCAGTGCAGCGGCTCGTCAGCGTATCACAGACATCCTGATGAGACGGTAAATTGCGTTGAATGACATTGTATCCGGCAATGGGATCATTGCCTGTGGGATCGGTTTTCATCAGCATCGCATTGCTGTAATCATGAGAAACATTCGTTCCTAACCATGTGTCAAAACCGTGTGCGAGCGGTAAAGCTGTTTGGCTGTAGCCGTTACTCGAATTCGGATTTCCCATATGCCACTTGCCAAACATCCCGGTTGCGTAGCCGCGGGCTTTGAGGCCCTCGGAAATCGTGACTTCCATATCACGCAGATGCGGTCCGGCCGACGGGCCTATCACCCAACTGCCGAATCCAGAACGGGCAGGATAACGACCAGTCATCAATGAGTAGCGCGAAGCGCTGCAGGCAGGAGATGTAACGTAAAACTGGGAAAAGCTAACGCCGTCTTGTGCGAGCTTTGAGATGTTCGGTGTCCTGATGGTCGGGTTGCCGTTATGGGTATAGTCGCCATAGCCGCTGTCATCAAGGAAAATGATAATGACATTGGGCTTCTGGTCTGCGGTTTGTGTGTCATCAAGGGATGATGTTAATCGAATATCACTCATCCATTCAGCAGCAAGGGCTGCAAAGTCGTCTAAGTCAACATCACAATCTTCATCCAAATCGGACTCACTGATCACAGCGCCATTGAGTTGGGCCGCAGCACAGGCATCTTCAGCAACTCTAATTGTCAGTATATCGGACCGTGTCTGGCCTGAAGCGTCTGTTGCGGTTAATTGGATCGTATAAGTACCGGCCGTGGTCGCCGTAAAGTCTGCCGTCGGAGCCAGCGGATCCGTCGAGGTCTTTGTGACCATAGCATCGGAATCGCCGGCAACCGACCACTGAACATCCGAGTCCGCAATATCACCTTCGCTATGATCTTCGACTGTCCCGTCAATCGCCTGCGGCATATTCCCCAGCCAGGTCAGATAGCTACTTCCGCAGACTACCTCCGGGATCACGTCGCTGCCGCCATGATCAGGCGGCCCGTCATCTGCCAACAACGTAATTTCTGATTGGCCCAGCATTTCGTTATAAACTCTCGCATCGGCAATCGACCCGGGAAACCACATAGCGCTATTACCGTCGGGATAAGTCGGAGTCGATAGCACGCCACCGATGGTGATCTGCCCCGCCTCTGAATTGATCGGGTTGGCGTTTCCAAATACGGCAACAGCATCAGGTACGCCATCAATATAGAATTTAACATTTGCCATTTCACTGTCACCAGCACCGGTCGTGACCGCTACATGATGCCAGGTGCCGTCGGTGACTTCAGTCGTACCAAAAGCATATCCGCCGCCGATTTCAGCCCGCAAGACACCGGATCCATCAGCACTATTGGCGATTTTAAGAGTAAAACGTTTACCTAAATTTCCGGCAGCCCAACTGTCACCCCAGCTGACAATTGACTTGTTATAGTTATTATCTTCGATCTTGATCCACGCGGCAACCGTACGCGCGCCGGCACCGATAACACCGCCGACCAGCGTTTGAACACCATCGCCGCTGCCGTCAAGGGACACAGCGCCGGAAACGAATGCGGCATCATCCAGCAGCGTGCCGTCATCAGCCGGCGAGTTGATCGCCGAGGCGGCCGTCGTACCGGAACCGTCATCCAACGGCCAGTGTGCGATAAGGTCCGCCTGCACCGGCACAGCAACTAAACACACAATTATAACAGTAAAAAATAAATTTCTGCTTGTTCGTTCAAATATTCCGGAATATATCATATCATGTCCCACCCTGTACATCATTTCAATACTATATATAACCGACAAATTCCTGTATATTGTCAATGGTTCACAATTCAGGCGACCCCCGAACGGGAGCCGCCTGAATTGTCTTTCTTAAGCCTGTTTTATGGAAGTACGACTTCCGAGTTAAGCCATGCGGCAGCATATGCCGCGAAATCTTCCAGATTCACCTGACAATCCTTGTTGTGATCGTACGGCATGATCTCCGGATTGGCATTATTCATGCACAGCGGATTGGAAGTCATTTCCGCATAGATTTCCTGAATATCAGAAGCCGTTAATGCATAATTGTAAATCCGAACATCATCAATCGAACCCACAAAGAAGTATTGCGTATTCGTATTCGGGCTGCGACCGCCGATCCGCAGATGATTAACGGGGGTTTCATTCGGTATCCCCGCAGCAGTCGTCGTGTGCAGTACATCAATGACATCGTCATCATCATAGATGCCGTAAGTGACACGCTCACCGGTTTCCGGATCGTAAGCCAGAGCGACAAATCGCCATTCGCCTTCAAGCGTCTCGGCAGCCGGAACCGCAGTTGTAACCACCGTGCCGGTTCCTTCCATAACAGTGTGAAGCGACCCGTCATCATTCTGACGCAAATGATAGCTGCCGGTCTTATCGACAGCACGATTGTAATTGCCATTACCTTCCGAACCGAACAGCCATGCGGTCAGTGTCAGACCCTGCCGCTGGAACTCGAAAAATTCGTTGCTATCGGGAATTTCAACAAACAGGTTGCCGTCAAAGACCGCCGCACTGTTGGCCGCGCCATCAGCACCGGTAACGTAATTGACCAGACTGTCATCGGGATTGGGATTGGCTTCGTTGGGATCCATGTAGTCACCGTCCCAGTTTTCCGCTGGATTGCTTTCAATCGCCGCTAATGTGCCGTCCAGAGTCCAGTGAGCCACCAGTCGCTCAATCATGATTCTCGCAACAGTAGAAGTTTGGGGCAAATCCAGAGAATTATTCACAACGCAGTAATAATAACCTTCATCGGACAACTGCGCATTTGCAATCGTCAGAGTGCTCGTCATGGAGCCGCTGACATTGCCGCCATCACTAACGGGCTCGTCGTCTTTGTACCACTGATACTGTGTAATATTAAGACCGCTTACTGTCAACTCTTTAGTACTATCCATCGGAACAGTCTCACTGGCCGGTTGTACCTGAATGACAGGTTCGGAAGCTACCGTCGTAAAGGACCATACCGCTCCAGGATGCAGAATCGTCCCAACCGTATTCGGCTCATAAGTATCGACCACCCAGTAATATGGTGTGAGGTTGACCAACGGTAAAGCCGGAGCAATGCTCGTTGCCGATGTTGGGCTGACAGTCAGCTTGGTCAGGCCATAATTAGTTTCAATAAAATTCGGCTCGGTGTCGCCAAAATAAACATCATAGGTTGCGCCGGTGTACTCCGGAGCGACCCATGAAAGTTCCCCCGCCACTGAACGTTCCGAAAGATCGATTTCGACATTCTGTCCGTCAACTGTTGGGTCCGGAGCATTCGCAATTCGAATCTTAGTAAGCTCCATGATCTCGGCGGCAGACAACGTTTCGCCATAGACTCTCGCATCGGCAATCGCCCCAGGAAACCACATACTGGCATTGCCATCGGGATAAGTCGGAGTCGATATCACGCCGCCAATGGTGATCTGGCCCGCCTCCGAATTGATCGGGTTGGCATTTCCAAATGCGGCAACAGGATCCAGAACACCGTCAATATAGAACTTGACATTTGACATATCACTGTCACCGGCATCTGTAGTTACCGCAACATGATGCCAAGTGCCGTCGGTGACTTCAGTCGTACCATAGGCAAAGCCGCCGCCAATTTCAGCCCGTAAGACACCGGCTCCCTCTCCAGGATTGGCGATTTTGAGACTGAATCGTTTCCCTAAATTTCCAACAGCCCAGCTGTCACCCCAACTGACAATCACCTTGTTATAGTTATCGTCTTCAATCTTGATCCACGCGGCAACTGTACGCGCGCCGGCACCGGT
>JANQGW010000150.1 GCA_028282905.1 Sedimentisphaerales bacterium
AGGTAGCCGTAGGGGAACCTGCGGCTGGATCACCTCCTTTCTAAGGGATAATTTAGACTCCGTCGGAGCATTTACGCTCATAACGACGGTGATAGTCAGGCGTTTCAATGCTTTAAGTTACGCACCAACTGTAAAACTCTAAAAAGACCCTGTTGTTCGCGACAGGGTCTTTTTTTATTGGGAAAGCAGAGGATCCCATCCGCAAAAAGGGTTTGCTGTCTATTGAGGTTCTCTTCTCAATATGTCTCCTGTTCGCGTGTCTAAAACACGTAGAGGGTAAACGACATTGTCATCAATTTGCACCATTTTATAACGCCCGTTCTGTGACCATCCGTATATTATTATCAGTGCAATGGCACATACAATAATAGTTAGAATTTGTTTGAACATAGGGTGAATACTTTTTTCTGACAATTTATTCTCCTTTATTGTAGTTATGCAATCGTAATTTCGTCACATAAATACACATCCTGAATAGCGTGGAAGAGTTTAACGCCTTCCTGCATGGGTTTTTGGAAGGTTTTTCTCCCGCTGATCAGGCCCATGCCGCCGGCGCGTTTGTTGATGACAGCGCTTTGGACGACTTGCTGCAGATCGTTTTCGCCGGCCGGTCCGCCGGAGTTAATTAGCCCGGCCCGTCCCATATAGCAATTGGCCACCTGGTACCGCGTCAGGTCAATTGAGTGTTCGGTGGTCAACTCATCATAGACTTTCTTGTGCGTTTTACCAAAACTGATCGCGTTAAATCCGCCGTTACACGTCGGCTGTTTTTGCTTGATAATATCGGCCTGAATCGTCACGCCCAAATGATTGGCCTGTCCGGTCAAATCGGCGGCGGTGTGATAATCCGTTCCGTCTTTCTTAAACGCCGAATTCCGCAGATAACACCACAGCACCGTAAACATCCCCAACTGATGGGCCTGCTCAAAGGCCGCGGAGATTTCCTCGATCTGCCGGTTTGATTCTTCCGACCCGAAATAAATCGTCGCACCCACAGCCACCGCTCCCATATCATACGCCTGCTCAACGCTGGCAAACAAGTGCTGATCAAATGTATTCGGATACGTTAGCAGTTCATTATGATTTATCTTAACCAGGAATGGGATTTTGTGGGCATATTTACGCGACACTGCACCTAATACCCCCAGCGTCGAGGCCACCGCATTGCACCCGCCTTCGATAGCGAGTTTGACAATATTTTCCGGATCAAAATACAGCGGATTCGGCGCAAACGAAGCACCCGCCGAATGTTCAATCCCCTGATCCACCGGCAAAATCGACAAATACCCCGTCCCCGCCAGTCGGCCGTGATTAAACACCGACTGCAGATTTCGCAACACCTGTGGCGACCGATCCGTTCCGGCCACCACCCGGTCCACGAAATCCGGCCCCGGCAAATGCAGCATGTCTTTGGAAATGGTTTGGCAGGTGTGATTCAGTAAACGGTCGGCTTCCGCGCCGAGTTGGGCAATAATTGGATCGATCATTTTCCGGCTCCTAAAAAATGAAAGTTCGTTTACCCACCAGTGTACCCGCCCGACGCCCGATGTCAAGTCGCGGTTTTAATGCAAAAAAAGACTCTGTCCGGAGATGCTTGACAGAGTCTCAAATGAAAGAGAAATTTTATCATTGCCGAGGTCTTGCTCACTACTGCCGTCTGTTTCCCCGTTTCAGGAACAGGCGGATGTCTCTTTCATATTTTTAGACGCATGAATCCCCCGAATGTTACAAAAAAAAGAAAAAAAGTTTGATGCCGACTGATTTAGTCTTAAAATAGAGCAATGATAAGTTGTGAATTTGTCTGAAAACATTGATATTGTCTTGAAAACGCCGTTTTTCTGTTTTTCAACTCGCAAAAACAGGTGTCTTAATTGTCATTCCCGCGAAGGCGGGAATCCAGAGTATCTTTAGATAGATGGCATAAAAATAATTGAAAAGAACATTTTGAAAGGGGCAGACATGAAAAATGTAGTATTTTTGGCTTTAATAGCGGTTTTGACGCTTTTGGCGGGCTGTTCAATCACCATTGGCGGCGGTCACGGCGGCTGGGACCATTATCCGGCCGACGATCGGGCCACGATGGCGGAAATCGACGCGGCGGCTGACCTAATGATGGAGAGCAGCCGGGAAAGCTCCCTCAAAAACATCGCGGCCCGGCCCAACCTGTCGGCAGACGCCCAGGTTTACCTGGTTCGCCGCTCGCTGGATGAGCTGATGATGGAAAGCTCGCGGGAATCAGTCATCGTGACACTGATAAACAATCCCGGCTTTGTTTCCGAGGCCAAAATGGCAATTCTCGAAAATATGGACGAATTCATGATGGAAAGCACCCGCCGCGAGGTGATGGACCGCCTCAACCGCCGCGGCCACGTTCCCAGCGGCAAGGAAATCGAAGTGATCATCGACCCGCAGGCACAAAACGAACTGCCGTTCAAAATGAATACAACAGTCAACATGACCTATTCCACCGGCTTATGATAATCAGTTCTTCTGTCCATACCCGCGAAGGTGGGTATCCAGGGGATATACAGTGATTTTCGGTTGCGCCGGGATAATGGAATGTAACATTGATTTTAACAGGAAAGGATTGAACCATGAAACGAACGACCTGTCTGCTGCTTAGCCTGTGTTTATCAGCCGCTCTTTTAACCGGCTGCTGCAAAACCTGTCAAACGGCCTCTTACGGTCTCGAAGGAAAGACACACTCAGCCGTCGTTGCCGCGGATCGCTTTAACTGGTGGGGCAAGCGGCATTTTGGTGTGCTGGAGCAGGTTGCCGACGGCGATGTCGATTTGATTCTGGTGGGTGATTCGATTACGCACGGCTTTGACAACGCCGGCAAGGCCATGTGGGATAAATACTATGCTCCGCGCAACGCGGTCAACATGGGCTTCAGCGGTGACCGTACCCAGCATGTCCTGTGGCGTTTCGACCACGGCGAAATCGACGGCATCAGCCCCAAGCTGGCGGTCATGATGATCGGCACCAACAACTCCAACGGCAAAGACAACACCGCCGAAGAAATCGCTGACGGAATCAAGGCGATTTGTGCGAAGATGCGGACAAAGCTGCCGAAAACGAAAATCCTGATCCTGGCGATCTTCCCCCGCGGTGCAAAACCGTCACCGCAGCGTGAAAAGAATGCAAAAGCCAGTCTGCTGGCCTCAGAGATTGCTGACGGTGAGATGATTTTCTATCTCGATATCAACGACAAATTTTTGACGGCTGACGGCACACTTGGAAAGGACATTATGCCCGACTTGCTGCACCCGAACGCCAAAGGCTACCAAATCTGGGCCGAAGCCATCGAGCCGACGGTTGCCGAACTCATGGGCGAAAAGTAATGGTCCTTTTGTGTCATACCCGCGCAGGCGGGTATCCAGCTTGTACTGAATAGATTCCCGCCTTCGCGGGAATGACAAATATGATTCAATAGTATTAGGTGCTATTGGTTTAAATGTGTTTCAAGGAATTCTTAACGGCTCTGCCCACTGGCAGGGCCGTTTTTTTATGCTAATTCCGCGAACAGGGTCAGGGCGGCGGTTTTAGTGACCTTGACCTTGGCAAATTTTCCGGTCAGCGATTCCGGGCCGTTAAAGACGACGATATAATCGCCGGCGGTTCTGCCGATGAGCTGCGGATTGTTTTCATTTTCCGCCTGGTTCAGGTGCGGCTTTTTGCTCAGGCCCTCGACCAGCACTTCGACGGTTTGGCCCAAAAATCGTTTGTTGTCTTCTTCGGCGATCTCGCTGATGACTTCCAGCAGCTGGACGTTGCGCTGCTGCTTGACTTCCTGCGGGATGTCATCGACCAGCTTCTTTTCCGAATGCGTACCCGGCCGGGGCGAGTATTTGAAGACGAAAGCGTTTTTGTACCGCACGCGCCGGACCAGTTCGACGGTCTGGGAAAAATCTTCATCCGTTTCGCCGGGAAAGCCTACGATAAAATCACCGGCGATTGCGATATCCGGCACGATCTCACGGGCGGTGTCCATCAGGGCGATATAATCGGCGGCGGTGTAGCCGCGGTTCATGGCTTTGAGCATGCGGTCCGAACCGCTCTGGGCGGGGATATGCAGATACGGGCAGACTTTCGGGTTGTCGGCCATGACCTGGAGGATGGAGGTGTCGAATTTGCCGGGGTGGCTGGTGATAAACCTCACCCAGCCGACGCCGTCGATCTCGCTGACCTGCTGCAAGAGATCGGCCAGGCCGTAGGTTTTTCCGTTTTCGGTGTATTGATACGAGTTGACGGTCTGGCCCAGCAGGGTGATCTGCCGGATGCCGCTGTCGACGAGTTTTTTGGCTTGTTCAACCACGGCCAGCGGCGGACGTGACACTTCCGGCCCGCGCACGTACGGCACGATGCAGTAGGTACAGAAATTATTGCAGCCTCGCATCGCCCGGATAAACGCCTGTGACTTGATATGGTTGGCATCCGAGTCGTAGGCGATTTCGAAATCGTCCAGCTTGCCGCTGGCTTCGACGATTTCGTCACTGGCCGCGGGCTGGCGGATTTGGGCTGTGACGGACAGATGCTTTTCATGGTCGCCCAGCGTCTGCTCGATCAAATCCGGCACCTCGTGCAGTTGCGTCGGCCCGGCGACGATATCCACCGCCTCATGTGCCAGCAATTCTTCGCCCAGCCGCTGAGCCATGCAGCCAATGACCGCGACGATTACGTGCGGGCGCTTGCGCTTCAGGCCCTTCATGTGGCCGAGATTGGAAAATACCCGCTCCTCGGCGTGCTCACGCACAGAGCAGGTGTTAATGACGATAATATCGGCTTCGGTGGCCTTGTCGGTCAGTTCATAGCCGCGGTCGGTCAGCGCACTGACCACCAGCGACGAATCCAGCTTGTTCATCTGGCAGCCAAAGCTCTTTAAATGTATTTTTCGTGTCTGCATAAGACGGGCCATTTTACCAAAACCACCGAGAAAATCCAGCCTTTTGAACCACGAATGCACACGGATACACACGAATTAGGCAAAAGAAAATGAATATTACAGTTCTCAATTGGGATATTGTCGGTATAATATCAGGCAAGTGTGCAGGGTTACAGAAAACTCAGATTACGCGGATTACCGCAAATATTGTATTGGAAAGAGCAGGAGTCATGAAGAATAACAGGGCGATTTGGATTCTATTGATTACGGTTATTGTATGTTTTACAGCAGGATATTTCGGTTTGAAAGCTGTCATTCGGCAAAATAGAACGAGAGCATATTGTGATCAAATTGTTAATCCGTTTTTTGAAGGTGAGATTGACTTTCAGAGTAATGCAGTGAAAGAAGGATATCGTTTTTATTGGAATCATTCAATGGGCCCTGCTATTTTGATTACAGTCACAGTTGAGAATGGCCAGTATAGGCTAAAATATAACAAAGCAATCGCTTCCGGTTCAGACTCTGGCCCCATAGAATTTAATCGTAAAATCATTGATGAGCAGGAAGTATTATTGACACCTGAACAGATCGAGCTGATTCGAAAAATAGTTGATGACAATCAGTCTTGGAAACGAGTTCATTCAAAATCAAGTGGTATCATGCTGGATGGTGCAGGCTGGGGAATAGAAGTCAAACACAACGGCTCTCATAATCGGAATACGCAGTCGTCGCCTGATAGCGGGGCACTTTACAACATTGCGATATGCTTATTGGAATTGAGTCCTTATAATACTGAAACGGATGAATTCTACATTATCAATAATGATTAGATAAGAATTCAACATTTACTAAGTGGAAGGAGCCAACGAAGACGGAATGGAAGGGAAAGAGCAATGAGTGTTAATAATAAGAGGTCTCTATCTTTATTATTTGGCGCAGTCACTTTACTGTTTACAAATGGTTGTTGGTATAATATACGAGAGGTAACTGTTGAGACCCGATTTTTAGAAACTAAAGAGCCTGCTCCAGGAAGTTTGACATCTATTTATCCGCTAATCTCGTGGCCTCCACCCCCGAGATTTGAACCGGTTGTCAGTGATGATGGTTTATTTGAGATCAAAGTGGTTAATAATGTATTGTCGGGGCGTTTCCGTCTGTCTGGACATGAAGAACTTGACGAGCTATATTCGTTCCTTGTCGATTTAGATAAGAATAATACATTCACGAAGTGGAATGAGCCAACGAAGACGGAATGGAAGGGAATGTTCTATCATTCGTCCAATACATCTGAACATGTTGAAATTGAGTATCGGGTGATTTTGCCTTCAAACAAGGGGCATTGAGAGTTTTTCAGAATTAGAGCAATTGAAGGCTCCTCACAACCTTTTAGTTTGTTTTAGAAAAATTTTTAGATGGGGAAAAGTGCCTGATACTGTTTTGTTCATCCATAGGAGTAAAGAATGAGACAATCTATTATTTTGATGCAATTTACGATATTTTTTGGTTTAACAATTTGTGCCTTAATCGGCTGTAAGAGAGAACAACCTGATAACAACTCTCGTGAAAAAGATATAATACAAAACCAATCTTTGACAAAACAAGAAATTATAAATATCGCAAAGAGAGAAGTTGAAGATAATTTTAGTGGCACTACAGAACTCTCAGTTTATTATGATGTGAATAATATTGAGTGTGCCAAATTATTCAAGGAATCAGATCCCAATTTATTTCAGAACGATTTCCAAGCAATTTTATTTTACAAGAAACAATTCATACCAACACCAATGGGAGAAGTGTGGATATGTGTTGACAAAAAAACAGGTGTGGTTTTGAGACTTTACGGGTATTGGAAGCCCAAGTAGTTTAGGGTATCTGAACTTTTTATAATCTACTAAATCGGTGTAATCTGTGGACAAAAAACGACATCAAGAGGAATAATAGACAATGATTATACGTTTGGAAACGCCGGCTGATATTGAAGCGATTTCTGAGGTTACGAAGCTGGCTTTTGAAAATCATCCTTACAGCCAGGGGACTGAGCCGTTTATTGTTTGTGCGCTGCGGGCGGCGGGTGTGCTGACGTTTTCTTTGGTTGCAGAGATTGACGGCGCCGTTGTCGGGCATGTCGCTTTTTCGCCTGTGACATTTAGCGATGGCAGTGCCGACTGGCTCGGCCTTGGCCCGATTTCCGTATTGCCGGCGCATCAAAAGCAGGGCATCGGCAGCAAGCTTGTCAATGAAGGCTTGCGATTATTAAAAGAGGCTAACGCCGCAGGCTGTGTCCTCGTCGGCGATCCCGGCTATTATAACCGCTTTGGCTTTCAAAGCCGCGAAGGGCTGAAATATGAAGGCGTGCCGCAGGAAAATGTGCTCGCCTTACCATTTACCGACGAAATCCCACAGGGCGAAGTCCATTTCCATCCGGCCTTCGCCGTGACGGAATAATAAGAACCACGGATGAACACGGATGGACACGGAGGTATAAGGAGTGGAATCGCCTTCGGCGATGGCTGTTTAAATAGATTCCTCGCCCCGGATCGGTGTCCGGGGTGACAATACTTTGCTCGGAATGACGGGTGATTAGTTGTCAGGTATCAGTCTTCAGTCTTCAGTCTTTAGGGTTTTAATCTGTGAATATCTGTGTGTATTCGTGGTTGGGGTTTGTGTTTTCGTTTCTTTTTTGTATAATCTGCGGTTCGTGGTTTATTACTGATTATTTGAGGGTTTTTTGAAGGCGATATCGAAACATCGTGAAATTGTTGAGCAGCAAGGACACCGCTATTCCAGCAGACACCGGTGGCAGTTTCGGCGAAGTGGTGAGCGATTGGTTGAACATCTGCCGTGGCTGCTTAAACTGCCGGAATGTTTTTTTAAGTGCTTAGGGCTTTGGCAGGCAGGGCGGCGGAATATGCTGGATGTGCAGCTTGAAGATATTGAGCTGGTTTCAAAGAGATTGCCGGATGCCTTTGATGGGTTTCGGATACTGTGGATTTCCGATTTTCACATTGGGCCGCTTGACGGCCTTTTGGAAAAGGTGTTTGGCCATGTCGAGCAAGCCGAGTATGACATTTGCGTGCTGGGCGGCGACTACTGTTTCTGGCACAGGACGGATGATGACGCCATCGAACGCATGAAAAGATTGGCTGCCGTATTGCTTGGCAAGTCGGATGTGTATGGTCTGCTGGGCAATCATGACCGTTACGCCATGGCGGAAGTTTTGGATCAAGCGGGCGTTCGGATGCTGGTGAATGACAACGCAATGATTGAAAAGGCGGGCGATAACCTGACATTGATCGGCGTCGATGATCATCACTACTTTTACGGTGACGATTTTGATGAAGCCATGGCCGGTGTTGACCCAAAGACATTTAAATTATTGTTGTGTCATTCGCCGGAACAGTATATAAAGGCCGCTCAGCGTGGAATTGATGCTTATCTGTGCGGCCATACTCACGGCGGGCAGATTTGTTTGCCGAATGGGTTTGCCCCGGTCAATTCCGCCTCGGTGCCGCGAAAGATGTTGAAAGGCCCGTGGCAGTATCAGGCGATGGTTGGTTATACGAGCCGGGGAGTTGGGGCGACGGGACTGCCGCTGCGGTTTAATTGTCCGTCTGAGATTTCACTGATTACACTAAAGAAAACAAGATAAACGGGTTTATAACGACGAATGTTGAAGGCGATATCGAAACAACGTGAGCATGTTGAGCAGCACGGCAAGCATTTGATCCGGCGGGGCTGGCGGACGTGGATTCATTGGGAGAACCTGCCGTGGCTGAATCCGCTTTTTGTGGGCTTTCTGAAGACCACCGGTCTGTGGCGGCGGGGCTTTGCCAATGTACTGGATGTGCAGGTTGAGCAGACAGAGCTGGCGTTTACCGATTTGCCCGAGTTGTTTGACGGATTCCGCATTCTGTGGCTGTCCGATTTCCATATTGACAAACTTGACGGCCTGACCGAGGCCATGCTGTCGAAAGTGGGGGAACTGGACTACGATATCTGCATCTTAGGCGGCGATTACAGTTTCCATCACGTCTTTACGGACGAGGCTGCGGCTCACATGCAGCAGATCGCCGCGGCACTGGCCGGCCGGTCGGAGGTGTACGCGATTATGGGCAATCACGATCATTACGCCATGGCCGAGGTGCTGGATGCTGCGGGCGTGACGGTTTTGCTCAATGAGCACCGCTCACTGGAGCGGGATGGCCATCGGCTGCATCTGATCGGCGTCGATGACTGTCATTATTATAAAGCAGCTGACTGGCACGAGGCGACGGCCGGTCTTAACGGCGACGGTTTCAAAGTGCTGCTGTCGCATTCGCCTGAGTTTCAGAATAAGATCAGACACGCAGACGTGGACCTGTATGTATGCGGCCATACTCATGGCGGGCAAGTCTGTCTGCCGGGCGGGGTGGCGGTGGTGACATGTGCCTCGGTGCCGCGGCACTGCGTCAAGGGCCGCTGGCAGCACAAAACCATGACCGGCTACACCAGCCGCGGCGTGGGGGCTTCGAGCGTACCGGTGCGTTTCAACTGCCCCGGGGAGATCACACTGTTGACGCTAAAGGCCGAAAATAACCACGAAGCACACGAAGAGCACGAAGGTTAAAAAATAAGAATACAGGAATGTACGAATACAGGTAGATAGAAATTTGTCATGCCGGGGCAAGCCCGACATGACAAACTGTTGGTTGTAGATATTTCTTAGCGGACGCGGTCGTATTCGGGGTTGACGCATTTGGCTTTCCAGCGTTTGAGTACGGCACGCAGGCCGGCGTCGGATTCGGGGTACTGGCCCTTGTCATCAGTCTGTTTGATCCAGTCGTTGAGAATTTTGCGATGTCGCTTCAGTTCCTTTTCAAACGCCGGATCATTGGCGAGATTGTTGATCTCATGCGGGTCGGTGCGATGGTCGTACAGTTCCTCAGCCGGACGCGGACCGAAGAAAATGTCATCGGTGAGCTTCGGCAGAGTACCTTCGGCGTGGCCTTTGCGCAGGGCTTTGACGTTTTCGCGGTTGTCGCGGTACTGCGGCTGGAGCAGCGGCCTGTCGGTCAGGAAGTTGCGGATATAGCGGAAGTGTTCCGTGCGGACCGAGCGGATGTGGTCAATCGTGTAATCGCAGCGGTCGCGGGCCGAGACGACATACGATCGGGGCTTGAATCGTTTGGCAAACAAGTCGCGGCTTTCGAAGTATTTTGGGATATCGAGACCCGCCAGTGCCAGCGAAGTCGCCGAGATATCCAGGGCCGAGATGAGGTCATTGCGGACGGTGCCGGCCTTCAGGGCAGGGTGCGGGCCGGTGATAATCAGCGGCACATGGGTGCCCGCTTCGGTGCAGAACTGCTTGGCGCGGAGCGACTGGTTGTCGCCGTGGTCGGTAAACCAGACGATGATCGTATTGTCCAGCAGGCCGTCGGCTTTGAGATTGTCGAGGATGAGCTTGGTGTCGGCGTCGGTTTTGCGGATAGTGTCGTAGTGGTGGGCCTTGAGTTTTTTGAACAGCGGGGTGTTCGGGAAATACGGCGGCGGGGTCATCGTTTCGGGATCGACCTTGTTCTCGACTGAGCGGGTGTTGGATTTGCCGCCGGAAAGCTGAATCTGGCCGAAGAAGGGCTTGCTGTTTTTCGGCAGAGACCGCCAGGCGGCGAATTTTTGCTTTTTTTCGGTGGGACTGTAAATGGCCGCGCGGTCGTACATGAAGTTGTAGTCGTCTTTGCCGGCGTTGAAGGTCTGGTAGCCCGCCTTTTGGAAAAGCTCCGGCAGGGTGGTCGCGTTTTCGGGCAGATAAATCGCGGCCTCTTTGGAGCGGGACGAGCGGTGGTTGTGAAGGCCGAGAGTTGTCTGGTAGGCGCCGGTGATCAGGGCCGATCGACAGGGTGAACAGACCGGGGCGGGCACATAGCAGCGTGAAAAGCCAACGCCGGAGGCCGCCAGGGCGTCGATTGTGGGCGTGGCGTTTTTGTTGACCGGGTCGCCAAAG
>JANQGW010000026.1 GCA_028282905.1 Sedimentisphaerales bacterium
GCCGTGCATTCTATCCCGAAAATACACGTTCTTCGCTGTGAAATACTTCTGCGCGTTAACTTTCTGTAAAATCGAGGTTTAGGTATCAATACCTGTGCGTATCAATAGTGTGTATTGAACCGGAGTATTACAGGATGCGTAGTGTCTTTATATAATTTTGTTTTTTTTGTTCTAAAACTGTAAGACTTATCCGGTTAACAAGATGAGAGCAAGATTATTCGGAGTTCGTATTGATGACACATGACATAGAGAATAAACTAGAAAACGGCCAATATGAGCAGTTTGTCAAGCTGTTTCGATTGAATGAAAAGAAGATATACGGCCATATTCTGTCGCATGTGCCCAATCGTGATATTGCCGAAGATATCATGCAGGAGACCATCGTGGTGATGCTGAGAAAGTTTTCTTCCTACAAAAAGGATTCAAATTTCTCAGCCTGGGGAATCACGATCGGGCGCTATTTAATTATGGAGTACTATCGAAAACAAAGTCGTTCTGTTGTGCATTTTAGTTCCGAGGCGATGGAAAATATCAGTGAAAGTGTCGCAGAAGTATTTAATGTGTATGATGATCGGACGGAAGCCCTGCATCTGTGTTTAAAAAGATTGCCGGAAGGGGCGGCAAGCATCCTGAAATTACGTTATCAGGACAGCAGCACAGTAAAAGACATTGCAGAAAAATTCGGGAAGTCAATCCACAGTATCTATAAACAGCTTTCCAAAATACACTTTCTCCTGCAGCGATGTGTTGAGCGTAACCTTTCTGCGTGGAGGGGCGGCCAATGAATGAAAGGGAGAAAATACGAGTTTCCGAGTTGGTGATAAAATCTTTAGAAAATAAGATATCCGCTGAAGAGTTTAAAGAACTGGATGCCTATGTTTCTTCATCTAAAGAGAATGCCCTTTACTTTACAAATTGCATTGCAACGTATATGGGGATTTCAGACTACCAGGAGATTGCTGTCAGTGGCAGTTCTTTTGACGAAGCGTCATTTGATAAAGAACTCTGGATGGAAATGTCTCAATATGAAAAAATGGCCCCAACTATTCAAATTGAAAAGCCCCCGGTTAAGCGTGAGCCTGTCAAGGTTATCAAAATGGAAAAGCCGCCTCGTCAAATTAATAAGTTTTCATTATGTGCCGCAATTATATCGACAGCAGCTGCAATATTGGTATTTCTGATGGTCGCTTCATCGCCGGTTCGTTTGCCGGTCGCGATGCTGACCGATTCAATTGACGCTCAATGGCAGATGAAAAAGAATATACCGGCCAATGGTGACATTCTGCGGCAAGGAACGCTTATGCTGACTGATGGGTTGGCAGAGATTACATTTGATTATGGCGCTCGAGTGATTGTGGAAGGCCCGGCGGAGCTGCAGTTGGAGTCGGCCGGTAAGATGTCATTGCTTTGGGGAAGGGCATATGCAACGGTGCCGGAACATGCGACTGGTTTTATCATGCAGACGCCCAATTCAATGATTGTGGATATGGGCACCGAATTCGGTGTGATTGTCGACCATGATGGTGAAACCGAGGTTCACATGGTGAATGGTCAGTCCTCGTTAGTGCCTGGGCAGGAAGGAAAGACGCAAAAAGGGCAATTGCTGACCGCCGGTCAGGCAAGACGGATTGATACATCGCAAAAAGTGCATACTATAAAAGTTAACATCGAAACGCTGGTCAGGCATTTTACTTCCGAAAGCAGTTTGATTTTACGTGGAAGAGATACCTTGTCGCTGGCAGATATGGTTGGCGGCGGGAACGGTACCGGAACCGGTATCAGGGGCCACGGCATCAGCCTGGAAACGGGAGGTTTGGTTTTAATTAATAAGAATCAGGGACGTTTAATCAAGAAGTCATTTTCAGAGGTACATTCAAGTCCTTACATAAATTCTGTGTTTATACCAAACGGCAAACGCGGGGACGTTGTGATAAGCACTTTGGGAACGTCGTTTTCAGGATTTCCGCCCACCGAGGGAAAGAGCACTGACGACATATATAATCAGGGTGAAACAATTCTCTATGCAATTGGTATGGGAGGAATTGATTGCCCCGCAATGTTAAATGGGAAGCTGTATGGAAATCAAAGTAGTCCTGTTATTTACATGCATTCCAATGCGGGAATTACCTTTGATCTGGCGGCGATACGATCACTGATTGGAGACTCCATGACTATCTCGGGGTTCCGGACAGTGTGTGGAATTCCTGAAGGTCTTCAGGAAGATAATGTACTTGGCTATGCCAACCTGGACTTATGGGTATTGGTGGATGGTCAGGAACGATTTAAACGTTTAAGCATGAAATCAGATGCTGCTGCTGAAGAAGTGGCGTTCTCGTTGACGGGTAAAGAACGTTTCTTGACACTTGCGGTAACAGCCGGAGATGATACTTTGGCAATGGACTTGGCACTGTTTGGCGATCCGGTTCTGATGTTAAGTTCAGCTAGTGAATAATGTGACTTTGTCCACCGTATATATTAGATTGGGAATATGACTTGAAGTAAAAAAGTTGAACCGATGACTCACTCTGACCAAGCAACCATCGGCTCAAAGGATGCTTGCCGGATATCATACGATATCCATGCGAAGCGAAGGATATTATAGAGATTTCCCGCCGCACATGCAAGCCTGAGAGAATTTAAACTTTAATGGTCTATCGATTAGGTCCACGGAGATGCTGTGTATTCAGGAAAGGAATAAAATGAAAGTTCAGTTTACACCGAAACAGTCTTGCAGAAAGACATCTGCTTTTACATTGATTGAACTGCTGGTGGTTATTGCCATTATCGCACTGTTGTTGGCGATTGTGATGCCGGGATTGCAAAAGGCCAAAGAGTTCGCTAAGGAAACAATTTGCCGGGTTCATCTAAAGCAGTGGGGCGTTTGTTATGAGATGTACCTGAATGATAATGATTCTGTTTTTACACCGGGCATTGAATATTCCAGTGCCGGTGAGATGAACTGGGATGGTAGCGGTTCCTGGATAGCCTTATTGGATTCGTACTACCAGGATCCGGAAATTCGTATGTGCCCTAAGGCGGATCGGACGGAACGCGAGGGAGGCCGGATGCCCTTGGCTGCCTGGGAAGTCGTCGAAGGAGGATCTTTTCCGCATATCTGGGAGGCTACTGGTAGCTATGCCGAGAACTGGTGGCTGACCAGTGGTTCGGCAAAGTCTCTGTACGGAGCTGAGTACACGGATGACAAAAAGTTTAAAAAGGCCGGCTTCACTGGAGCTTTTCAGGTACCTTTAATCGGTGACAGTGGTTTTTTTCTTCTAAGAGCACTTGAAAGCGACACGCCTCCCGCAACAGATGGTGAGTTTATCTGGGAACAGGCTGGGGGGAATGAGTTGTACCGAAGCTGCCATGACCGTCATCGTGGTGGAGTCAACTGGGTCTTTTGTGACGGCTCTGCTCGTAAAGTTGACTTGGCTGAACTGTGGGAAATTCGCTGGCATAAAGAATGGATCCCCGGAGAACCGAATTGGAACGGCCGTGAACCTTGGTTTTAGGCGATAAAGTTGGTGTTTTTAACGGTTGTGAAATATTTTCAACTATTGTTGTGTTGTTGGTTTTTAGAGTGTGTTTGTAGTATGTGAAAAGTGAGCGTACTGCCCATTGGTTGGGCGGTGCCCAAAAAAGAGGTATGTTTTACTAGATTTGATTAACTGGAGGTGAATGATGGAAAGAAAGATGGCTTTAGTAAGTTTGGCATTAATTTGTGCTGTAGGGATGGCTCAGGCAGGAGTCATTTTGGAAGATGGTTTTGAAGCTGCCGACACTTTTACCGGTAATGGCTGGATGTTAACCGGCGCAGGAACCGTAGCAGAAAAAGATGGGTGGCAGATTTCCACTGGCACTTCCGGCAATCCGGGCCACTATATCTGGGGCGGCGGCAACAATACCGCTGAACCTGATGACATTGTTTCCGGGACTTTATCAA
>JANQGW010000042.1 GCA_028282905.1 Sedimentisphaerales bacterium
ATATATTCGGCAATCCGTTGCCATTGTTCGTTTGTAAGGTCCATAAAACATGTATCGGCTCTTACTTAACTAAAAATTGAGGTTTTGGGATAGCTTCTAGTAAAAAAACACAACGAGATGGATTATATTGTGACTGAGAAAACTGATCTTGAGGTGGTTTATGCTCATGAAGGAGAATCTTTGGCTGATTTAAAGAATAAGAGCCAAAGGCTTCAGTTATGGCTAACAAAACAAGATTCAGAATGCATTGCAAAACTGATTGAGCTATATCATGACTTCCTGAAACATCACTCTCCCTACTATATGGATTAAGGAAAAATTGAAAATCGATATGAAGAAAAATACTTATGACAATGCAGTAGTAAAAATATTGGACCATGGGATTGCAGTCGCAGTATTTTTGCTAATTGTTATAAATGTTGTAAAAGCCTATTTGTGTCTGAATCCGGATAATAACACGCCGTTTTATATCTTCTGGAACCGTGGAAGTGTGAAGAGGGAATATTCTGACTTGTTGTTTTTTCTGACTAATATTTCATATATGTTGTTAGGTATGTGTTTCTTAATGATCTTTGGTGAATTACTTTGTGAAATTCGATTAGCTAAGAGGCATATATTGGGAGTGAATAAAATCCTTACTAAAAAAATCATGCAGGTGTGCTTATTAATTATTGCATGGGTAATTTTGACAATATCATGGGATGGCGTAATACCTTAGCAAGAAAATGAATATATGAAATTGTGACCGGTACTCATTCTGCAAAATTGGAAAACTTGCCGAGTGGTGCCTACACTTTATGTGTCATATTCAGGTATAAGCAGTATAATCTGTGAGAATCTATGTAATCTGTGGACTTAACTATTTTGGAGAGTTTCGATTTAGTCTGCCGTTATCAAATCGTATACCGCGGTCCAATCGGTGTTTTGTCCGATGGAGATGTGGCCTTCGGCTGTCAGGTCGGGTTTGAGCCAGCCGCTTAGCCAGGCGTCTCCTTTTTCCGGCGAACTTGTCGTTTCCGCCGACATAGCCTGCTTTTGATAGCGGCCTTTGGCAACTAAGAACAGCCGGCTTTTGTCTTTGCCGTTGTCGTCAGTATAAGTCTTTTTAACGACGATATTGCCGGTCATTTCTGCGGTGATCGTATGGCTTTTGCCGCTGCTTTCGTACTGACTTTCCCAAGCGGCTTGTATGCGTCCGTCAGTGCCAAATGTAATTGAGACGTTTCCCCGCGGCAACCCATCCCGTGAAACAGCCGCATTGAGAGATACTGCCTCATCCAGTGTCGGCTTTGGCGAGCGGGGCAGTTTGATGGTTTCGCCTTCCGCGACTAAAAACTCATCCAGCCGCCACGGATAATGCTCGATCCCCGTCGGCAGGGGAGAGGCCCCCTGCGGGATAAACAGCGTTCGCATCTGAACCGCCATCAGCACCAGTATTATCGCCACCGCAACCAACACCAGCAGCAGCGCCGAACCGTTTGAACGAAATCGTTTTTTCATTTTACATTGCCTTAAACTGCGTGTCACCCCGGCCTCTGAGCCGGGGTCCAGTGCATTACAGTCTGGATGCCGGGTCAAGCCCGGCATGACAATCCATTTTATACTTCCGCGATTTAAACTACTATGTCGTATAATTTGCCAGAACCCGTTTGGCGGTTTCCGGAGCGATGAGTTTTTGTTCCAGCAGATCGCCGACGTTTTCAGCCATGGTGGACATGCCGTATTTCTTGCCGGTATCAATCACGCTTCGCAAGTGATAGCCGCCTTTTCGCCGGATAATATTTTTCGCGCCCGTAGTGTTGATCAAAATCTCACAGGCCACCCGCTGTCCGCCGCCGATTAGCGGCAGCAGTTCCTGGTGAATCGCCCCCTGCAGCGTCTCGGCCAGCAAAAACCGTATCGTGTTTTCGTTGTCCTCCGGCGCATAGCTCAGCAACCGCTCGATCATTTTGTCAATCGAAATTACATGCAGCGTCGAAAGTACCAGTATCCCGGTTTCGGCTGCTGTCAAAGCCGTACAAATTGTTTCATAGTCCCGCATTTCGCCAATGGCGATCACATCCGGATCCTGCCGCAGTGCGGCCCGCAGGCCGCTGGCAAAGCTTTTCGTATCCCGTCCGACTTCCCGCTGGCGGACAATACCTTTCTTGTTGGTATGAATATACTCAATCGGGTCTTCGATCGTCACAACATGCTTTTTCTGCGTGGCATTAATAAAGTCAATCATCGCCGACATGGTTGTGGTTTTGCCTTGGCTGGTGCTGCCGGTAATCAGCACAAGTCCCTTTTCTTTTTGGGCCAGCGTCTTGACCGCTTTTGGCAAAAACAGCTCATCCGGCGTCTTCGGATCGCCGGCCAGCACACGCACCGTTGCCCCGACTGCCCCGTTAAAATAGCCCACGTTTATCCGAAACCGTGCCTGGCTATAGGCCAGCATCAGGTCAAAGTCCAATCGCTCCTCAAAGATTGCGATCTGTTCGTCCGTGAGCATTTCATAGCAGATGTCCCGGCTCTTTTCCGGCGTCAGTTTGTCCTCAGTAACGGGTTTGAGCTTTCGCCCGATCCGAAGCAAGATCGGCGACCCTGCGCAAATATGAATATCTGTGGCGCCCTGATCGATGGCAAAGTCAAATAACTGGTTGCGATTCTGCATAATCTGCTCTCCTTTATCGACTTGTATTATAATTTCAGACGTGCCGGAAAGCAAATTGTTACCAACTTTTTCCAGAATTGATGCTTATAAACAACAAAAGGGGGCGAATATGGTGCTGCACGTTGCTGTCATGCTTGCAAACAATTGTCATTCCCGCGAAGGCGGGAATCCAGCGTGTTAGAAAAGATGACTATTATGGTGATGGATGGTCAGTATTGGAAGCGTGGTTTTCCTGCTTTTTCAGCTCAATTTCGCCGGTTCCGTCACACATCAGGCAGGAATATTCCTCGCCGGCCCAATGAACAACCTTGCTGCCCTGACAGGAAGGGCACTGAATAGTATCGGTATTGACTTGAACTTCCATACTCATTTCCCAAAGTTTCAATGGTTGTGGTATTTTATATCATTGTTATTAAACACTTCGGCATAATACCTGATATGGATAAGTAAATTTACGATGGATTTCCCGAGTATATTCAGGCAAAAATGAAGATTCAATCGGGAGCCTGTGATTGGTGTTTATGGCATTATTACCGTTTTGGATGCTCTTATGGAGGAAAACAGTACGTACAATATTCAGAAGATACTGTGGAATAGAATATTCTTGACCCCAAGGTTGGATTCTTGGTAAAATTACGGATGTAGAGGGAAGTGAACGACAGTGTTTTTATTGTACAATGATTAATATGTCGATGAAAGCATTGAAGAATGCGGGTTAAGTACGCTTTATGAACGTGGGAACAAATATTCCAAAACGAGCACATTTTGCGGGGCCCAAAGAATGAAGAAAAAAGCATTTACACTCATCGAACTTCTGGTTGTCATTGCAATTATCGCATTGTTGCTTGCGGTTGTCCTGCCAAGCCTGAAAAAGGCCAAAGAAGCTGCCAAGGCTGTTTCGTGCAGAAGCAACCTGCGACAAATGGCAATTGCATTCAGTACGTATTCCGTCGAGAATGACGGCAAGGCTTTTCCGTTTAGCTATGTCGGAAAATACGGCTACTGGTTCCGCAATATTGCCCCTTACCTGGGCGATACAGATTATCAGGACAATGCCGAACTTCAGACATCAGGCGTGATGAAAATTGGTATTTGCCCCGCGACGAAAATCCAAACTGATAACGGCAGCGGTACGGCCCCCGATAACAAATCGACATGGTACTGGGCCAGCGAAAATATCATCGGCAGTTATAGCGTCAATGCATGGGTGCTTCCGGACCCGGATGGGCATGGAGTATACTGGGGAATTCCTAAAGCGGAAGCCGAAAAACGGTTTTTCGGAGGAGAAGAAGGAGGGCGATACGCCCAGATACCGGGACACGTCGGACTTATCGCGGATGCCTACCGGATGGATACCTGGCCGTCAACCCCGCCCAATGTCAACGTACCTACAGCCCGCCAGCTCATACAGCCGTCCAATTTAGCGCATAGTGTGCAGTCGTTGATTCTGCGTTATACGGTGGATCGCCACAACATGGCGGTTAATGTTGCTTTTGTTGATGGGTCTGCCAAAAAGGTTAACATTGAAGACCTTTATACGACAAAGTGGAATGAATTCGATGGCCCTGTAGAAGTCCGTGTTCCTTCTGATCTGTAATTAGCGGAGGCGACCAGGTCGTGCGGCTCATTTGTGATTCCGAAACCACAGGACCGAGAGGCATGCCCCTGTAAAACTCTTGTGTGTGCGATTAATTGACTTTCTCTTCAGAGTCCGTCTCCGTTACCAGCACTTCCGTGACAGCTGGACTGGATGGGGTACACTTTCTCAAAAAGCTGATCATGCGTTTGGTGTCATTTCTCAGACTTTGGATTTCCGATTGCATTAACTGGTCCGGGAACGTCATAGCCGCCGAAAACTGAGAAGTCATCTGTGAAGGCGTTGGCAGTGTTTCATGCGTGCTTGTTGAGGGGATAAGGACGCGGAAGCTCAACCCCGCAACCGCCGCTAACACGAGTACCGCCGCAATTGACCGGATAATATGGAACCGCGTCACAGGCTTGGGTTGTGTGAAGCCACAGAGAGCTGCCTGCCCCAGAGATTCATCGGACAATTGCTCCATTACGGCCGCCTGAAGATGCTGCAATTGGTCTTCGGATATTTCATAGGCCGGCTGCGATTGCAACTGGATTCCCAGAACTGTCAATTGCTCACGATAATCCCGGCATGCCGAACATTGCTGCAGATGCGCCGTCAGCTGTGGCGACTCAATAGCATGATTCGTGTCAGCTTGTTTTTCAATCATTGAACGATAATATTGACAAATCATGAGTGTGTCCTTTCCAAACAGACGGTCCCGTTTTGAAACGCGGCCGTATGGTTATCGGCTCCCTTCATCTTTTTTGCTAATCGTTTGCGGGCACGGTGCAGTTGAACCCTTATGCCGGAGGCGGACTTGCCCATCACCGCGGCGATGTCCTCAATTTCCATGTCCTGCTTATAGCGAAGCCACAAAATATCATGGTCACTGGTCTTCATCTTTCGCACCTCGTTCCACAGCCAACTGCTTTGCGGCGAAGCGCTTTCGGTTTCTTCAGTCAATGCCTCAGCAGCCTGTTCACTGAGCCGGTCGGGGCGCTTCTTGCGGTACTCCGAAACCACCAGCCGATAGGCAATTGTAAACAGCCAGTTCTTCAGCGAATACGACGGATCAAATGACCCCATTGCCGTATAAGCCCGTAAAAACGTTTCCTGCACAATATCCTCGGCGTCCTGAAACGTAGTCAGACGAGCCGCGGCGAACTCTGCCAGCGGTCGACAATACCGCTGTACCAGTTCGTTGAAGGCGGCCCGATCGCCGGTCGCGGCGAGTCGGGCCAGAACTTCATCACTTTGTTGCTGGTTTGTTACCATTCGATTCAATGACGTTATCAGTGTCTGATTCTCAAAGCGTTTAGTTCAACCTTCAGAGGCGTTCTACGGTTGGTTTTCTTCAATGAAGACCTGAACGGTTTCATCCTTTTCCAGCTTTTTGAGAAGATCAAACAGCTTGGCGGATGGGTAGCCGATTTCCAGTGACAACTGGTTTTCGTCCCGCGTCAGGATAGCATCCTGAATCACTTTCGGCAGTTCAGGGCAGGAGTTTTGGTTCAGCAGAATAAAGGCCTTGAGTCCCAGCAGTGCCTGTTCAATTTGTATGGCCGCTTCTGCAGTCTGAGCCGTCAGGTCCAACTGCAATTTCATGTCTCCATCATCCTCGGCGATAACCATGGCCATCATTTTGCAGTTATTCAGAATAGCCGCTTCCTGGTTGCCTTGGAGCAAATTCGGCAGAGAAACAGCCGCGACAACCGCAATTACATTATCATCAATTTTCGTCAACCCCTTCAGCGGCAGATCGTACTCATCAGCCAGTGTCTGCCGGTAGCCCGCCAGTGTATCCAGTGCGGCCTTGAGCGAGTCTTCATCCGGAGAAATAACGATCAAATCGTCGGCAGCAAAGGCCCCGCACTGAGGCTCCTGAGACTTGTCGTCAAGCCAGTGGTGAATGGTTTTACCTTCGTACTCGCTTTTACGGTAGGCCTCATTCAGTACCAGCAGGGAGGTCAGTTTTTCCTTGTTGTAATTTCCGTACACCAGGACGGAGGCGCTTTCATGATCGGCCGAAGTACCGTAGAGCGTAATGCCTTTCAGGTCAGTTGAAATATCACTGCCGAGTAGCTGCTCCAGGGCGGCGATTTTTTCACTGTACTTGGCTTCCACATCCTTGCGGATGAGCTTGCCCATTTCACTGCCCCAGAAAGCCTCCATGTTCAGATGGAAACCCCATTGGGCGTCTGTCGGGATGTGCTTTTGGTTCAGCGGTGCGGCCGTGCAGACATTCGCCCCCAATGCCGCCACAATCATGAGTGTCAATAATAACTTTTTCATTACAAGACCCTTTCTTTCCATAATTCACTGTCATTCATTCTAATCTCTATCCGTCTGATCAGCAACGGTTTCCTGCTGCCCCTTTATACGAATAACAAGTCTATCATGTTACAGTCAGGGAGTTTTTTTGAGGTTTTTATGGAAAATAGGCGTTTGTGCCCTGAAAAAGCCTTTGTTGGCATTTTACTGTGGTGATAAGTCCACTAAAGAAAGTATCGCCGCAGAGCCTGTTCTAACAGATAGCGAATGGTTGGTTTCAGCTAATTCATAATTAAGAATTAAACATTCATAATTGTTCCTATTCCCCTATTATCTGGCAGATCACCTTTCGGTTCCGGCTGCGGGTGTCGAAATCCACCAGTACGATCTGCTGCCAGGTGCCCAATGTCAGCTTTTGATCGCAGAAGGGCACCACCAGCGATGGACCCAACATCGAGGCTCGGACATGCGAATGACCGTTGTCGTCATGCCAGGTCTCTTCATGTTCATACCGACCGTTTTGCGGAGCGATTTTCTCAAAGGCTGCGTTGATGTCATGGTTGACCAGTCCCGGCTCATATTCGATCGTGGTAATCGCCCCGGTTGAGCCGACATGAAAGACCGTCACCGTTCCGTATGTAAGCTCCGAAGTGCAAATTGCCTGCTCAACTTCGCCGGTTATGTCGATAATATGGCAATTGCCGTGAGTTTGAATATCCAGTGTTTCCGTATGGACCATAATAAATGCCTTTCGATGAGGAATTTTGACTATTATTTTTACCACAGAAAAACCGAAACCTCACGGGAAAACAAAGTTTTTTTACATGAAAAACATTGAATTCAGCTCAAAAAAAGCGGTTTGTGAGAATTTTGTAAAAAAAGAGGATTTGTCTCTTGCAATCACTTTGGCAATTCGGTATTATCCCTCGCCTTGACGCCAATGACGTGAGTCGGCGGGGCGAGAAAAAAATTGAAAAAATACTTTTTTTTCAGTTGACGAATCGCCGAACTTAGCTTACATTGGTTTTTTTGGGAGTCGATGAAAGCGGACAAGTGAACAGCAGTAACGTTCGTACTTGACCGCTCTTTGTTTCTCAAAAACTTGAGTTCTTTGACAAGTTAACAGTTGGTGCCATTTGCTTAAAGCAACGAGGCGTGACGAATCGGGTTGTTCACGATTTCAGATCCGATTCTGTCCCAAAACCATAAATATGGTGTGATAACCGTTCGGTGTTAAACCGGACTGAATCAACTATGGTTTCTCGTTGCGTGAGCGAGATTTTAAGTTGATTCCAAACATGTCAGGATATCGTCCTTCGGGGCGATTTCGACAATACAAATTGAAGAGTTTGATCCTGGCTCAGAATGAACGCTGGCGGCATGGCTAAGACATGCAAGTCGAACGGACTATTTAATTTATTAGATAGTTAGTGGCGAAAGGGTGAGGAATAAATAGGTAACGTACCCCGTGTTTCAGGATAGCGTCTAGGTGCTTGCACCTTTCCGAAAGGGGCAGTAATACTGAATAATATCATTTACTTAATGTTTATGATCAAAGATTTATCGACGCGGGAGCGGCCTATTTCCTATCAGCTTGTTGGTGAGGTAACGGCTCACCAAGGCTACGACGGGTAGCGGGACTGAGAGGTTGGCCCGCCACATCGGGGCTGAGACACTGCCCGGACCTCCACGGAGGGCTGCAGTAACGAATATTGGGCAATGGGCGAAAGCCTGACCCAGCAATGCCGCGTGTAGGATGAAGCCCC
>JANQGW010000114.1 GCA_028282905.1 Sedimentisphaerales bacterium
TTTCAATCGCTACGTTTACGGTGTCGAGGAACACATTGCCTTTGACCAGTCCGGTCAGATTCGGCACGCGGTAATGAACGCCCATCTTATCCAGTCGTGGGTACTGCTTTTCGAGCCGCTTGCTGAAGCTGTCCCAGTTGCGCAGTTCCTTCGGCGACCACGCAACCTCGGCCAATGCCAGCATCCGCGGCATCGCCATATAGTCGCGACGCTCGGGCGACGGAATCCATTCGCTCCAGAGATTGGCCTGCGTCCCTAAAATGCGTTTGGCCTGCTCGGCATTCAACGCCTCGGGGACCGGTTCAAAACCGTAAACATGCTTGGTATGCGTACCTTCATACGAATAATCGAAATAGCAGTGCGACGTCGGGCACATAATGACATCGTTGCCCTCTTTGGCCGCTTCAACGGCAACACGATACTCCCAACTTCGCCACAGCATCACGGTCGCGCTGTGCGACAGGCCGCCTTCGTGGATTTCGTCCCAGCCGATCATTTTTTTGCCGCGGGCGTTAATCATTTTTTCCACCCGCTTAATGAAATAGCTTTGCAGTTCAAACTCGTCTTTGAGGCCTTCATCTTTGATGCGTGTCTGGCACTTGGGGCACTTTTTCCACTGGCCCTTTTCCACTTCGTCGCCGCCAAGGTGAATATATCCGGCCGGGAACAAATCGGCCACCTCGCCGATAATCGTATCCACAAACTCAAAGACCTTCTCATTGCCCGGACACAGCGGATCGGAGAACACACTGCCCCAGCCGCCCTTGCCGCGACAGCTCAGGTACGGGTACTGGTCAATCGCCGCTTTGAAGTGGCCAGGCACATCAATTTCCGGAATCACCGTGATATGCCGTGCGGCGGCGTAGTCAATAATATCCTTCATCTGTTCCTGGGTGTAGAAACCGCCGTAAACACGCTGACCGTCAACGGTCCGGTAGTGCTTTTCGGGAATGATAAACGTCGGGTCCGTCTTGGCGTTTTCCTTGCAGCCCCTGTCGTGGTCGTTCTCAGTGCGCCAGGCGCCTTTTTCGGTCAGCAGCGGATAGGCCTTGATCTCCAGACGCCAGCCTTGGTCGTCAGTCAGGTGCAGATGGAAAATATTGAACTTGTACAGTGCCAAAGCGTCGATAAAGTCCTTCAGTTCCTGGACGGTGAAAAAGTGCCGGCTGACATCCTGATGCATGCCGCGCCAGGGGAACCGGGGCTTATCGGTAATCTGACCGCCCGGGACGATCCACTGCCCGCCCTTTTGCTGAATCATCTGCCGCAGCGTCTGAATCCCGTAAAACACACCCGCGGGTTTGGGCGCTTCAATTTCAATGCTATTTTTATTAATACACAGCCGATAGCCCTCATCGCCGAGATCGGTCAGCGTTTTATTGAGCGACAATTCAATAAATGCTCCCTTCACGGCAAGGTCACCGCCGGAATGAACCACTGTTTTCAATTCGTAATCAGCCTTGAGCGTTTCGGCAAGATAGCTTGCGGTTTCCACCAGCATCGGTGACGAAACCACCACCGGCACGGCCTTACGCGGAAATTGAAATTGTTCGTTTGAAACCTTGATCTCTGTCGGCTGCGGAATCACCGACATTAACGTAATAAGTAGTGCCTGAACCATGATTTTTCTCCTATACTGACTGTTTCCGTTGTTACTTAAAGAATAAACATAATTATTCCGTCACGATTCCGAAATCTTATCCGAACCGTCGCGGCCGGTCAAGTGCCCTCTTGTGCCAATTTTCCCGTAATTATTCCTTGTCCTGGACAATTAAAATTTAATGTTTTCAAAACCGAAAGATTGGGTATAATCGCCTCTGGTTTAGGAGAATAACGGATGAACAGCGATATCGAATACATGCAGTTGGCACTGGAACTGGCGGGCCAAGGGCTGGGCGACGTGGAACCCAACCCCGCGGTTGGATGTGTGATTGTCAAAGATAGCCAAATCATCGGCCGGGGATTTCACAAGCAATTCGGCGGGCCGCACGCTGAGGTGAACGCTTTGGCGGACTGCAAAACCAATGGAAACGATCCGGCAGGCGCGACGATGTATGTCACACTGGAACCGTGCAGTCATACGGGCAAAACCCCGCCATGCAGCACCGCCGTGATTGAAGCCGGTATCGGCAAGGTCATCATCGCCGCCGAAGACCCGACCGATCAGGCCGGCGGCGGTATCGAACAGCTCAAAGCCGCAGGTATCGACGTTGAAGTCGGCGTTTGTCGTGATCAGGCCGAGGCACTGAATGCCCCCTTCTACAAACATGCCCGAACCGGTTTGCCGTGGGTCATTGTTAAATGGGCGCAGAGTATTGACGGCAAGCTCGGCTGGCAAAATCCGCCCGCCGGCGGCAACTGGATTTCCAACGAACAGAGCAGAGCCGATGTCCACCGGCTGCGCAAGAAAACACAAGCGATTTTAACCGGCGTCGATACCGTCATTGCCGACAACCCGAAGCTGACTGTGCGTATTGAAGGAAAAACCATTGACCGTCCGCCGCTGCGGGTCATTGTTGACAGCCATCTGCGCACACCGTGGGACTGCCACTTGATCACGGTTCATGACGCACCGACCGTTATCGTCACCACGCATCAGACCGCCCAGACGGAATTTGAAAAGGTCGAAAAATTCCAGGAAGCCGGCGTCAACATCGTTACCGTCGCGGAAAAAAACAAACACTGTGATCTGAAGGAAACGCTCAACCAACTGGGCCAGGCCGGCGTCCAGCAGCTTCTCATCGAAGCCGGCCCAACCCTCATCACCGAGTTTTTAAAACAAAAACTCGCCGACGAACTGAAAATCTACATCGCCCCGCTCATCTTAGGCCAAAACGGCAACGCCGACCTGTCCGCACAAATGAACGCCGCAAAACACCAAACTCTCAAAAACATCCAAATCCAAAATTTCGTAAAGGACACTTGCATTTCTGGACTTCTATAGAAGGAGAAATCAAATGGGCAAGAAGATTAAGCTTGTGACAGCTGCAATAATAATTGCAGTCCCCCTCTATTTCATTTCAAAACTTGGGCTATGGGCCTATCATATTAGAAACACCATTCAAGAAGCTAAAAACGTTCTACTCATTGAAACGGATCATCAAGAACTGCTGAATACTTGCCGATTCATTTTAGAAAAACAGACAACTGACACTTATCTTGATGAAACCGATTACCCTGCAATTATAGAACAACTTCAACCCGGTTTTGTAATCATTGACAAAGAAAAACAATATATCGATATTGCAATCGGCGGTGGTTTATATATGTTCGGTGTCATTGCTTGTAACGAAGGTGCAGAAGCCCCAATTGGCGATTATACAAATGGAGGCTATAGTTGCAAACAGCTCATAGAAGGATTATGGTATTACGAAGAATAATAAGCTTCATTCCCTCCTCTTAACTAACAAAACTTACTGGCCGAGTGTTTTTTTTCGTCGGAGGATGTGGTGGTAGTGCTGGGCGAAGCGGTGGGCTTCGTCGCGAACGTACTGGATGAGTTTTCGCACGGGTGAATGGGCGGTCAGTTTCAGCGGTTTGTCTTTACCGTGTATATAGATAATTTCCTCCTTTTTGGCAATCGACGCAAGTGTGGGTACGGCGGCCCCCATTTCCACAAACGCTTCTTCCGCAGCGTGCAGCTGCCCGACGCCGCCGTCGATCAGCACCAGGTCCGGCCAGAGCTCCTCGCCGGCCATCGCACGTTTATAGCGTCGCGCCACGACCTCTTTTAAACTAGCAAAATCGTCAATTCCCTTGACTGTCTTAATCTTGAACCGGCGGTAACCATCCTTAAACGGCCGGCCGTCAATGAACTGTACCATCGAGCCGACTGTTTCGCCGCCGGCCAGATGGGCGATATCAAACCCCTCGATAATCCGCACCGGCTGGGCGGTTCCGAGTGCCGTCTGCAATTTCTCCAGTGCCTCGGTCGGATCAGCGGCAAACACTTCCGGCTGGACATTGCCATCGACGGTGCCGCGTTTATCGAGATTTTCAATCAGTCGGATGCGATCGCGATACATTGCCGCCGCCTCAAAATCCATCGCCGCAGACGCCGCTTTCATCTTCCTTTTCAGCCCCCGCAGCACCGTCGAACGCTTGGACTGCAAAAACTTCACCAAGTCCTTGATCTGCGATTTGTATTCTTCTTTAGACACCCGATCCGCACATGGCGCGGTGCATTGCTTGATATTATGCAGGAGACACGGCCGGAAAAATCGGCGTTTGTCGTCTTTGGTGCTGATCTCCAGCTTACAGGTGCGGAACCGGTAAATCTTCTGCAAAACCACCAGCACCGCCCGCAAATCCCCGACGTTAGTAAACGGGCCGAACAGTCGATTTCGCCCGGTCTGCGGCGTACGCGTGATATAGACGCCTGGAAATTCCTGCCGGGTGGTGATTTCCAGGTACGGAAAACTCTTGGCGTCCTTCAAATCCGAATTATACGGCGGGTGGATATCCTTAATCAGCCGGGCCTCTTGCAAAATCGCATCGACCTCGCTTTCGGTCTGGATAAACTCAACCAAGACTGTCTTATTGACCATCTCCACAATCTTCGGCCCACGGCTCTCGGCCAGGTTCGCGGCGGGCTGAAAATAACTCCCCGCACGGCTGCGCAGATTCTTCGCCTTGCCGATATACAGCACCTTATCGTCGGCATCCTTCATAAAATACAGACCCGGAGCCGCCGGAAACGAACGAATCGCCTCACGAATCTGATCAAGCGTCTTTTTTGTCATCTTTTTGACCATTTTTTTATTATACCGAAATCACGGAAAATAAAAAGTCCCGGAAAAATTTCCATTCTCATAATTCTCTCATATTCGGTTCGTTATAGTGATTTCCAAATTGCTCCTGACATCGGTTGTCGGGCATGGTATCATATATCTTTAATGGAGATAAAAATGGAAAAGAAACACTTAAGAATCCTGTTTTTGACATTATTAATGCCGTTTTTATGTGCTGTCAGCCTTGCCGAAGAACACGGCAATCGTGAAGGTCGCGGCGAACACAGCTATGGTGAAAGACGCGAAAATGGAGGAGAACATAGTGGCCGTGAAGGTCGTGGAGAACACAGCGGACGCAAAGAACGTGAAAGAGGCGGAGAACACGGCAGTCGTGAAGGACGCCAAAGAAGTGGCGAGCACGGCCGCGGCGAAGGCCGTGGCGAACATGCCCGAAAACGCGGCAGTGAGAGTGAAAGTGAAGAATCCGGCACCAAACTGAAGCTGACGGACACCTATGACACCACACGATATGGCGCCCGGCTGATCCTGGTCTATAACGCCAAGAAAAATGCCTTCATCGGCACGGTGGAAAATACAACAAAAAGAATTTTAGAACGTGTCCGCGTGGAAATTCATCTTTCCAACGGCACAGAACTTGGCCCCACCACACCGGTTGATATGAAACCGGGCGAGCGACGCGTGGTCACTCTGAAAGCAACCGCCCAAAAATTCACCGGATGGTCCGCCCATGCTGAAGTCGGCAGTGAGGAACATCGCGGCGAAAATGGCGAAGGTCACGACGAAGGGGAAGGCCATGAGGAAGGGGAAGGTCATGAAGGCAAGGGGGATGGTCGATCAAGCCCGACGGTCCCTCTCTGGAAAAACTACAAGGGTGTCATTGACGGCCTGGAAGTGAACATGTCTTATGACCCCAAAACACAATCAATCAAGGGAACCATTAAGAATGTCACTTCCAAAACGATGTACGCCGTGCAGACAGAACACCATCTGAAACTTGGGAAGAATACCGTGGGCGAAATGAGAACTGAAAAGGTCGGCAACATCGCTCCGGGCCAAACGAAACGATCTATCTCCTTCGTCAGAGATAAAGACAAGGAAAGGCTCTCAAAAAAAGGGGCGTTTGACGGCTATGTGGTCCACCTTGAAGTCCTGGGGCCTGACGCTCAAGGCGAAAGCCATGAGGGACGCGAAGGTCGCGGCGAACACAGCGGCCGGGAAAGTCGTGAAGGACGTGAGAGATCCGAAAGCCGACAGCCCGCAACCCTGCTCAGCCTCAACGACAAATATGATGAAACACAAAGCAGCACACGATTAGTGCTGGAACACGATGACGCAAATAATGCCTTTACCGGCACACTGCGAAACGTCTCTACCGAATCGCTCAAACGTGTTCGCATTGAAATTCGCCTCTCCAGCGGCAAGAGACTTGGCCCCACTTCGCCGGTAATTTTGCGGCCGGGTGAGCGGAAAATCGTCGTTATCAAGGCTGCCGACAAGCGTTTTGACGGCTGGCGTCCCCTCACTGAAATCAAAACCGTCATCCGCGAAAGCCGCGAAGGCCGTGGCGAACACAGCGGTCGGGAAGGTCGCGAAAGAGGTGGTGAACACCGTCGTCGTGAAGGACGCGGTGAACATAACTAACGAACATTCAATCTCAGTAAACAGCAGAGCCCTTCGGCCTCAAAACCGAAGGGCTTTCAACAAATATGATGATGAAGAATTGTCGTTTATCGCTCAAAAATGGTCTGTGTCGAGGTCAGCTTATCCAGATAGGCCTTGATCTGACCTTCCTTATTGCTCTTGGCCTTTTTCAGTTCGCTTTTAACCTCGTCCAGTTCTTTCTGCAGCTCTGCAACCCGGTATTCACGCCGAGCTATTTCCAGGTCGAATAAGTCCACCAGTACTTTTTGAATCTCGCCGCGAATTTCTTTGCGCTCTGCCTGGCCTTTAGTTTCGTGATAGTCATCGACCAGCAGATCCACATAACCGCGGAGCGCAAAATGCTTGAGTTCAAACTCAATAAACTTTTCCTGCGTCTCTTTCCATTCTGCCCACATGGCTACAAACTCGACAACCGGTTCTTCAAATTCAGGATGAATATCACCGTTTTCCGTGGTGAGTCGTCCATAAAACGTCTTGTTAATTGATTTCAGATATTTCAGCGCTTCGGGGCCAAATTCTTCCATCAGTTCTTCAATCTCTTCCATTTCGTCAAAGTCACATTCCTCCCAGCCCTCGTCAAACTCGTCTTCTTCATAGACATCCTCGCAGTCGGGCTCGGCAAAGTCCAACAGCATTTCGCCGTCCACGCCGTCATAATCATCTGCCGCTGCAGACGGAACGCCTGTCAAAACCAGTACCACCACACAGAATAATGCCAATATATTTTGTTTACACATCGTTGTTTTCCTTTCCTAAAACAGGGGTTTGTTGTAGCGTTTTAATTTCCGACTTCACACGCTGATACCGGCGGCCGCCAGAGGGCAAGCGTGTTCGCCCGGAGATATTTTTTTGAATTTTCAACTCAAGATTCATTACCCGCTGATTCCAGTCGGACGTCTGTGAGAAAATCGTCTCCGCAATCACCGGTTCAACAGGGCCTGCCGGTCGATTCAGCAATTGCAGTCCCGCCAAAATGCCAACAGCAACACATGCCGCAGCCGCAAGATTCAGGGCAGGTCTCAGCCATCGCGGTGTTTCGTGAATCCGGCTCTCAATCCGGTCTGTGAGTTCATCTAAATCCTGCAGGCTCGCCGCCGATGCAATCATCTCCTGATACGCCTTAAAGTTGTCCGGCTGTGCCAGCAATACCTCCAACTCATCCCGCTCGGCTTCCGTCAACTGCCCTTCCAGCGACTTGAGCGTCAATTCTTCAATCCGTATTGTCTCAGCATAGTCATTCATCAGCATTTGCCCTTTTCAAACTCCGGCTGACACACTCACGCAGGTTTCGATGAATCCGAGCCATTGTTTTGTAAAGTCCCTGCAGGGGACGATTGTGCAATTCTGCAATCGCAACGGTTTTCATCCCCTTATCATATTTCAGCGTCACCAACTCTGCGTCTTTCGCCGACAGTTTTCGGATACAGTCCTGAACAATCCGGCTGCGAACATCGATTTCATCGCCCCAGGCCCCGGCCTGCTTGACGGCGCCTTCAAGCATATCCGAATCAAACCGGACCCGCCGATCAAACCGCCGCGAACGCAGTTTCAACACCCGATGCCGGGCTATCGCCACCGCCCACGACGTAAAATCGCTGCCGGACTCAAATGTGTCGTACTTTTTCCACAGCAGCAGCGCCGTTTCCTGCATGATATCAGCCGCATCCGCTTCGTTCACCACGCACGACAGGATAAACGCATACAGCCGCCGTCGGGACGCCCTGAAATCTGACATAAACGCTTGTTTTCGTGATTGTTTTTTCAAAGATACCGTTTCCGGACATAAAACTCTGGTTATTTTCAGTTCAGCTTGTTGTCCTATTATATCCATCTCGATTCTAAAATGCGATAGCTTCGCGGTGATATCCCTTATAAGTCTGTCAGGGCCATCCGCGCGGCATTTACGACCCCGAAGGATCTATCCATCTATCAGTAATCCCGCGAGTGACAAAAACTGGAGCCTGAAATATTCTATTTTTAAAAAAATTCCCCCTGCGGCATTTTATGAAGCAAATCGTCCGGCATTGCCGAAATAGCAATGTTGACTGTAACCTCGTACTGCGGGAGCACATAATGAAGCATTACCGGATCCTCCTTTTTGGCATGGCAATCACAATCCTGATCCTGTCGTTCTGTATCTGGAAACTTGAGGCCCGGCAAACACGATCAGAAAATCCGGCCCCTATACCTGCCGCCAACACTGTCGGAAAGATCGCCCCTACTGCTGTCAACTCGGAACCTCAACACACATTACCGGACCCGTTTGCTGATGCCGTGAAAAGCAGTACAGCCACACTGCGCATTCAGGCGCTTATTGTCAATGGCACATGGCAGTACAGACACACCGTGTGTCCAAAAAATGGCGACAGCTTGTCCTTGAAAATTGATTCGACCGGAAGTGATTCGATACGCTGGTACCATATTTTTCCCGACATCACAAAATATTACAATAATGCTTATTGGCCGAATGAACCCAAGGCCTACCAGTGGAAAGGTATCGATAAAATCAACTACATTCGCTCAGAAATCTCCGAATTTCGGAATCGAGACACGGTTACACTGTTTGAGAACGGGCGTTTCCAATATCGCATACCTAACAATATCGTCACCCAATCCGGCTATTTCCAGAAAACCGCCGGCAGTTTCTGGTATCAGGTCGAAATCCTGAAAGACGGTAAAATTCTGCGTTCACCGGGCATTGATGAAAACACTTCACAGGGTCTGTCACCGGAGGTATTTCGTCTCACACTGCAAAATGGAAACGAAGGCTATCTTTCATATCTGACCGGTTTTTTCAATGTGCCGGGAATCTTCGGCTCCACGATCAAGCAAAGCAGTAACTATATCGGCGTCGATTGCGCAGATGTATTAATGGCAGCATACGCCGAATGGAAAAACAAGCCAAATCAGAAAAATTATAATGTCGCAATGCTGGTGGGCAAATTCCCCAGAAAAGCTGAATTCAAAATTCAAAATGGACAACCCGACAAAACAGTGAAATGGAACGAACATATCTCCCCCGGCGATTTCATCGCCGTCCGTTATAACGGCGCGAGGACGTTCCAACATATCGGAGCACTCTACAGCGACAAAAATCAAAACGGCATACTGGATGCCTCGGACTGGGTCATCCACGCCGGCCCGGCCCCACTGCACCTGTCAGCTCTAAAAGAAGGCAACTTCAACGGCCGCGTCGTTATCCTGAAACCTAAATAGGTCTCGCAAAAGGCTTTCCTACAGAGCACTACAGGAACATTTATTTACGCCTTTCTAAGCATTTAAATGTCGACACCCCCCACAGGTTAGCAGTTATTTTTTTGAGCACCGAAAGATATCAGTCGACTTAATCCTTTCTCCATCGGCAACACTGGTGAAATCGTAATAATGACCCGTGCCGTCCGGTTTTAAGACAAACAAGAAACGACCTCCTGTTGTTTCCCAATCCCAACGTTTATTAATGCCCTTCCGTTGGTATCTCGTCAAGTCTCCAGAAGTACTTCCGTCATAGAGAATAAATCCATATTGGGATAAACCTGAATTAACGAAGCGTCCAACTTCAAAAAGTACTTTGTTGCCATCAAAATACTCACGGCACTCCCATATCTCAAAAGAACCGTGTTCTTCTTCACTGAATTTCTTACCATTTAGAACGATAGTTCTGGAGTGTGGTTCTTCTGGCTTAGGAGACTTTGATGATGCAGACTCAGTAGACGGCGACTCAAGAGTAGTGCAACCTGCAATGAAAAGAATGAGGGCAGAACCAATAAATGTACTTTTTGAGATTCCCATAACTTTCATATGACATTTCCCAAATACTTGGCTAAAAAACATAATTTTCCCTTAACGATATCGACAATTTTACAAAATTCACGACAGCAGGGTCAAGAAAAATCCATTCTAAGATTGCCCTTCGGAAATTGCTCGGTTAGATTGATGATTTTTTCGGCGAAGTCAACGGCTTTTTGATAAACCTGGAGATTTTCGAACATGAAAGGCATCGGGTGGCTCCTTTTGAACAGGTGAGCAGTCGAGCAGGAGACCGCAGTCATACTTCAACACCACAACTCCAAGTCGCATAAGGGGCGTTATCAACTGTGCACCTGATCTAATTTCCCCTGCTCTGTTTTCGCAAAGCGAAAACTGGGGTACAGGGATTCGAACCCCAACTAACTGATCCAGAGTCAGTCGTGCTACCGTTACACTATACCCCAATAACTTCTTTAAATTAAAAGAGTTATAAGTTTTACACAAAGCGGACTTTCAAGATAGCGAACTGCAATCAAGACCGCTTCCGCATAAAAGTTCGCATACTTTACAGCCAAGTGATGGCTATTGCAAGAAAATTAGGGGCAAAAATCATCACTTTGGCCGGATAATATCTGCCCCTGAGAAAAGTATCGAAAAACCGCCCTACAGCCACTCGCGAATACCGAGTTCTTCCAGTTCGGTCTTTAAACCTTCAAATTCCTGCTCGGTCAGTGCCTCCAGTGGCAGTCGCGTCGGCCCGCAATCCAGCCCGGCCAACTTCAAAATTGATTTAAACGCCGGATGGCCCCGGTAATTATAGCAAATCCGCACCATCTGCACGGAAACATATTGCAGTTTCTGCGCCGTTTCCATATCACCAGCGGCAAATGCGTCCATGATCTTGCGATACAGTCGCCCGGCAAAGTTATACGTACTGCCAATCGCCGAATCGGCGCCAACAGAAAGCCCGCTAGTCAGCATTTCGTCACAGCCAAAAAATATCTGGTAACGGTCTCCGTAATTCTGCTTGCACTCCTGGAAGCCGTGAACTGTCAAATCGGTGTATTTTATGCCCTTCAGCGTCGGGATTTTGGACGGGGCTTTTTCCAGTAATTCCAGCATGTCAAAATCATTGCCGCTTAACGCAGGAATGTGATAGTAATAGAAGTCCGTCTCCGGCGCCGCTTCCGCAATCCGGCCAAGATAAGCAATCAGTGTGTCAATCGTCTTGGCCTTGAAATAGCACGGTCCAATCGCGGCAATCGCATCGGCACCAACCGAAGCAGCATGTTGTGACAGTGTCTGCGCTTCGGCCAAACTGTCATGGCCAACATGGACAATTACGGGGATTCGCTTATTGACCGCCTGGATATACGCCGCGGCTATCTGCTTGCGTTCGTCCACACTCAGCAGCGGGCCTTCTCCGGTACTGCCGCAAACATAAAAACCTTCTATCGACCGGTCAATCAAATGGTCGGTCAGTTGTGGAATAATCGCCGTGTTAATTGAACCGTCCGAATGCATCGGTGAAAATGTCGCGGCAATCAAACCTTTTATCTTACTTTCCATTGTTGGTGTCCTAACTATTTCTTACTTATAATTCCTTGTTATCTCGAGCTAATTGCTCAAATTCACGCCAGCAGAGCCACAATGCCCGCGGCACATGAAAACAACCTTTCCACTTGCCCCCTTTGAGCGTCAGCAGTTTTTCACCGCGACGATTCAAATATCCAAACCACTCGCCATATTCCGGGTCAGAAAAATGACTCCAGCTATAGTCATGCACTCGCTGGTACCATTGCCAGCATTCCTCGCGGCCGGTCGCGCGATAAGCCTTTGACAGGGCCACTAATGTCTCCAAGTGAACCCACCAGAGCTTTTGATCCCATTCCAACTGATGCGGCGGGCGACCGTCTGCATCCATAAAGTAATAGATACCATTGTACTCTTTATCCCAGGCATAATCCAGTGTGCTGAGGATAACATCCGTCGTCTGCTGCACCAGCGCCCGGTCATTACGTTTAAGGCCGATGTCCATGATAAACCACATCGCCTCGATACCGTGACCGGGATTCAGCAATCGGCCGTCAAAACAATCTAAGTGCCCGCCGTCGGCCAGCACATGCTCGTACATCAATCCTCGCTGCGTATCCAGATGCAGACCCATTACTTCATCAACGCAGACATCCAGAATACGTTCCAACTCTTCCGCCGGCAACAATGTTTCCATCTCCAATGCCAGGTTGGCCATAATCATCGGAAATCCCATTGAATGCAGCGATCGGGTTTCGGCAACCTGCTTATTGTACTGGCCCTTGGGATTATCCTTACGCCGCAAAATATTATTGTAAATCGACAGCGACAACTCGGTATATTGTGAATCTCCGGTTGCCAAACCGTATTGACAAAACGCCATCGCCGCAAAGAAATCACTGAAAATGTTATACGGATGCACCAGCGGCCTGCCCGAACGATCCAGCGCAAAGTACCAGTTACCCTGCCCATCCGTGCCGTGCTTCAACAGAAAGTCGGCTCCATGCCGTGCGGTTTCAAGCCATTCCGGGTTTTGCTCATACCGATTATACAGCATGGAAAACAGCCAGACCTGCCGACATTGCAGCCAGATAAACTTGTCTGTATCATAGACGGTCCCATCTCGATCCAAACAAGTAAAATAGCCACCGCATTCGGTATCGATAGAGTACTTTTGCCAGAAAGGCAAAACGCTCTCAAAAAGCTCTTTTTTATATTGATCCGCAACTTTCTGAAAAGTCATATTTGCCTCTACTTTTTCTCGGATTGTTTCCGGGCGATTCTATCCAGTTCGTCCAGCGTAAACCGCACTGACATGATATACGGTTTTTCGCCAGCTGTCCAGTGTCCATATGTCGTCGTCACAAAAGTGCCGTTCGGCAGCACCTCAACGCCCGGATACGTACTGTCCCACCCGTGCTTATTATCCAGCAGCCGCACTCGGTACTGCCCTTCGCGGCCCTGCACGATATCGTCGTATGTGCCAACCCATCCAACCCAGTCGCCTTTGGTTGGGCTTTCGTGCGTCGTATCGCGGAATGAAATAAACAGCCGCCCGTCCGGAGCGTATTTGCCCGTATGACGGTCGCCGGTTAAAGAACCCGGCAGTTCATGGGGCTGGGTCCATGACTTGCCTTCGTCATTAGAGAAAATCACATGCGAATTTTTGCGACGGGCGTTCTCACGCAGCAAAACCGCAAGCTGTTTGCCATCCGGCGAACGAATAATTCCCGGCTCACACAGATGAACCTGGTCGGATTTATAAACCGCTTCCGGATACGACCATGTCAGCCCGCCATCCATAGAAAATGTCTGATACAGTGTAAATAACTGCGTTTTCTTGCCGCCGGCCTTGAAAAACCGCCCGTCATCATGGAACATCGCTATATAATGGCCCTTGCCGGTTTTCAGATCGGTCAAACAACCCATCACCACAATTCCGCCCCAGTCACCGACTTTCTTCAGCGGCGACCAGGTAATTCCATCATCCTCAGAGACAGCCATCCGAGTCGGATACAAACCGGAAAACATGATGAGCCTTTTTTTTCCCTGTGCGTCAATCACACGATGAATTGTCGGCACTTCCTTTGAGGTGGACCAATTATCCGGCACCGGCAACCTCTCGCTCCAGCTAAGACCCGCGTCACTGCTGCGTTTCATGACAATCGCACCGCGGCCGTGCCCTTTCGGATACACACAAATCATCGTCTTGTTATCTTCCAACAATACTGTCGTCGGGTGTCCTAAGTATTGCCCTGCCTCGTAATCCACCAGCGTCTGCCGGTATAGGTGGTCCGACAAATCCAGCAGCGGAATCGAATAGCCTCTGGACACTTTAGGCGCAGTTTCAGCCATGGCAGGAGCAACCATTATATAAGATAGCAGCACCAGCCCAAAAACCAAGCCCCTCAAAAATGACATAAGTCTTTTAATTTTCATGAGATACTCCTTTTTCTACACAACTTATTTTGTGATTTTAATATTTTTGTATTGAAACGCAACAGGATTATGTATTATATATAATCTATAATCCATAAAAACGAAAGCAGAAAATCAGGAATTCGAGGAAAATATGTTACCCAAAGAACGCGTCCTGAAGGCCATGAAGCATGAAAACCCGGACAAAGTCCCTTTCTTTTATCGGGATATCCCGGAAGTTGAAGCCCGTCTTTTAGCGGATTTGAAGCTGAATACCCGCGATGAATTGCTGGAGCACCTCGATATTGATTTTCGCTGGGTTAGCCCCGAATATGTCGGACCTTCCCTTTTTGACGAAAAAACTAACATCAAACGGGATATCTGGGGCGTGGAATATAAATATGTGCATTTCAGCGATACCGCCGGCTACTGGGAACCCATCGAGCGGCCGCTGATTAACGAAACTGACCCCGCCGCACTAGCTGACTACCCGTGGCCAAAGCTGGAATGGTTCGATTTTTCCACACTCGAATCCCAGTGCAACCGGTACGCAGATTATGCGATCATGACAGCGCCGGGATTTGCCTCGCCGGGAATTTTTCAGTGCCCGATTCAGGTCTTAATCGGCGAGGAACGCAGTTTTATGGATGTCATGCTGAATCCCGATTTTATCGACGCCATCATCAAGCACAGCCTTGAGTTCAATCTTGCACTGGTGGAGAAGATGTTCCAAGCGGCTAATGGAAAGATCACCTTTTTCCGTCTGGGTGACGACTTCGGCACCCAAAACGGGTTGGTCATGAGTCCGGATATGTGGAAACAGCGTATCCAGCCGGGGCTGAAGGCAATGGCCGATGTCGCTAAAAAATACGGGGCATTCTATTATCACCATTCCTGCGGAGCCATCCGTGATTTGATTCCCGCCCTGATGGAAACGGGTGTCGATGTGCTGGATCCGATTCAGGTCAAAGCCGCGGGGATGGTCCCGGCGGAACTGAAAACCGAATTCGGCGACACACTCTGCTTCAGTGGCGGCGTCGATGAACAGGAACTGCTGCCCAACGGATCACCGGAAGACGTGCGAAAAGGCGTTTTCCAATTGCTCGATAACATGGCCGGCAACGGCGGCTTCTTCATCGGCCCAACCCATAACTTCCAGGACGATATCCCCACAGAAAATATCTTGGCTACCTACAAAGCCGCCAAAGAATGGTCCGGCGCGAATTATTAAAAATCGGCTGCCGTCAGTTAATTCTGTTTTTGTTGGTTTTTCTTCAGTGCCTGATTTTTAGGTTTCGGACGGTTCGCCTTAGCCCAAGCCTTGAATTCCTTGTTGCCTGACGTCATCCGCTCAAAGGCCTTTAATTCGGTCTCCATGCCCTTATCGCCCTGCGAATCCATCCATCCTTCCAATCTGTTCCGCAGGTCGGCAACCACCTTGTCATATTGAGGGTCGCCAGCCAAATTTGTCATCTCATACGGATCGCCCATTACATCGTATAACTCAACGCCCGGACGTGTAAAGTGACGGTTGACCATCACTTTGGCATGAGTGTCACCAGTTTCAGCAGTTTGCTGCCAGGATATAAACCAATCCGAGTTAACGATATTGTTCTGAAACTTTGCATTGGGATCAAGATTTAAGATAAGCTTGTATTGCTCACTCCGCACCGAGCGGATCGGATAATGATGCGGGCCTTTATGAATACCACGGGTTGTCTGCAAACCGAACACATGTGTTTTATGCTGATCGGCTTTACCCTGCAGTACTGACATAAAACTTTTGCCATCCAGTACCGGAGCCGGTATGCCGCCAGCCGCTTCAACGAATGTCGGACACACATCCACATATTCCACCATCGCATCGGTCACACTGCCGGCAGTCACCTTATCCGGCCACCGGACAACCATAATCGACTGCAAACCCGAATCGTAACAAGTCCATTTCGCAAATGGAAACTGGTTGCCCTGTTCAGAGACGACCATGACCAGCGTATTTTCCTCCAGCCCATACTTTTTCAGCATCACCAGAATCTGGCCGACTTCATTATCGAAGAACGTAACTTCCGCCAGGTAATCACGAAAGTTTTTCCGTGTTTCAAGGGTATCGACCATATACGGCCGCAGTTTGATGGTGTCCACATCGTATCGACTGCGGTATTCAGCACCTTTGTCCCATGGCTCGTGCGGCTCCTTTGAGCAGGCAAACAACGCAAACGGCTTGTCGCTTTGGGCACTTTCGGATATTAGCCCATCGACCGCATCCATATTGATCACCGTTTCCAGTTTTCCTTTATTAAAACTGTACTGAAACGGAAACACTGACACCGGCCCGATATGTCGCTTTCCCGATAATGCAACCGTATAGCCCAAAGGCTTCAGATAATGCACGATACTCTTGACATGATCTTTGGCAAAGGTATGGTTCGGATAGGCGCCACTTTTGACCGGATACAGACCGGTATAGAGCGAATGGCGTGTGGGCGAACACATTGCGGACGTTTGAAAACAGCGGGTAAACCGCATCCCCTCAGTTGCCAGCTTGTCAATATTCGGCGTATGAGCCTGCCCGCCATAACAGCCGATGTCCCGAAACGTGCAGTCATCGGCGATAATAAACACCAGATTCGGTTTCTGTACATCGGCAGCCCATCCCATCACGCCCGACATCAAAACCAACCATCCAATCATCCATCGCTTCCGGCTCATGGCCTATCCTTTCTGAACTGACCGTCCCGACGTTACAGTCAATTCGTTATACCTCAAGTGCAACATTCCTGCAATGAATCACCGAGAATTTTATAAATTGACGGTTGACGCGGACGCTTTATTTCATAAACTGCCAAAAGCACTGATATTATGTATATTGAGGATAGATGCTGACTTTTGACTCCATACAACTGAATATGCCGTTTATCCAGGCACCGCTGGCCGGTTATACCGACCATCCAATGCGGCTGTTGGCCAAACAACACGGCTGCTCGCTGACCTTTACCGGCGTCATGCTGGACAAGATCGCCGTCCATCCCAAGGCCATCAAGCTCAAAAAGTTCCACCCACATGACGATGAGCACCCGGTCGGGGCGCAGATTCTCGGCGAAGAACCGGACGTCATGTCGCAAGCCGCGGTTCAGTTTCTGAAAATCGGCTATGACCTGATTGACCTGAATTTTGCCTGCCCGGCGCCGAAAGTGCTCAGACGTGCCCGCGGCGGCCACCTCATGGCTAAACCGGAGGTTATCCGTGAGACTTTTTTGCGAACGCGTGAAAAAGTCGATTGCCCCGTCTTTATGAAAATCCGCATCGGCTACGACCACAGCGCCGAAAGTGAGGAAAAGTTCTGGCAAATCTGCGAAAACGCCGCCACCGACGGCGTCGATATGCTGGCCATTCACGGCCGCACCGTCAGCCAGAAATACCGCGGCAAAGCCGACTGGAACGTGATCGCCGAAGTCAAAAAACGCTTCCCCAGCCTGACCATCTTCGGCAGCGGCGATATCTATACCGCCGAGACCGCGATGAGCCGCCTGAAAGAAAGCGGCGTGGACGGTGTCATGATCGCCCGCGGTGCAATAGGCAACCCGTGGATTTTTTCTGAACTGCAAGCCCTCTGGAATGGAAAAGACATGCCGGAAAATCCCCCGCTGCCCGAACAGGGCCGCGTGATGCTGGAACATTTTCGGCTTATCTGCGAAGCCTACCCGGAACGTAAAGCCTACCCCTACTTTCGCAAGTTCGCCGTCGGCTACTGCAAACGCCACCCGCAACGCAAAAAAACAATGCTCGCCATCATGGCCGCCAAATCCAAAGCCGCCGTCAATGACATCATCCACAACGCCTACGGCCTTTAAACCTGCAACCGCCCTTTATCGACGCCGTCTTCTGTCGGCCATAACACCCGCCCCGGCAGACTGCCGTCCGTGTTGCGACAATCGTTAAACAAATCCAGAAACGCCGTTTCAAGCCTCGCGGTGTCACGTTCAGCGAATTTAGATGTAACAAAAACGAAGCCTCCTCCGAAAACCATCAGAACCAGCGGCATCAGGATCATCAAAAACAACACCGGGGATAGAGAATTTAGCACGGCATGAAATCCCAACATCCCGATTCCAAGCAACAGAAAAAACACAACGCCAACAAACCAAAAAATAAGAAATCCCCAGGCAACCGCCATGGCACCGATCTCCGCTTCGACATGACAGCCGTTGGGAGTTTTGGTAACAGTACCAGATAACCGCGGACGTAAACTGTTACGGCCCTGCATCTTCTTATACACAAAAAAACGATCGCCCGACACCCTCCCCATAAACTCTTTTTCACCCGTATAGCGAACTTGCTCAAATAACTTGTAGGCATCCATCATTGAATCAATCCGATGCAACGCCTCCTCAGTCGAAATCGCTAAATCAAATGCAATTGTCTCGTAGTCCATGAAAGAACCTTCCCTTCGTGTTTGCTCCGAATCTTATATCCTATGCCATTATCCTGTGAATGAATAAAATGGTCAAATGAAATAGCGCCAATTTTCTCTTTCAAGCAGAAGATTATCCGAAATCGGCCATGGTTATGTAATATCGAGAGTATCGCAACGTCTATTTTTTGCTTGTGCTGGCGGTTTGATATTGTATCATTTGTTGACAAGGAAAGGAATCTACTTCATGAGCCAAATCGAGATCAAAAGCCCGGAGTATCTGGGCCGCCATTTTATTGCCGCCGAGTATCTGCCGGACGGCCAGGACGAATACTACCTGCGGAACGAGCAGACCGCGCATCTGAACCGCCAGTGGCGAAAACTCAACGCCGGCGAAGTCGAAAAGCTCGTCCACAACGGCAACACCGCCGAAAACTGGGACGACATCCTCGTCACGGACGAATTTGACCCGGCTCAGATCATCAATACCCAGTTCTTCGGGCTGGTGCGTATCGGCCGGCTGCGCAACGTCATCCTCGAACACCATGACCTGCGGCTGCCCTGCGGCATCACCGACAGTCTCATCGCCGCCTGTGACATCGGCGACGATGTCGCCATTCACGGCGTGCGATACCTGGCGCACTATATCATCGGCAACCGCTGCATTCTGGCCAATATCGACGAGATGCACACCACCGACCACGCCAAGTTCGGCAACGGTATTCTCAAGGATGGTGAACCGGAAGACGTACGTGTTTGGCTGGATGTCATGAACGAAACCGGTGCCCGGCAGGTCATGCCGTTTGACGGGATGCTTCCGGCAGACGCTTACCTGTGGGCCAAGTATCGTGATGATGCGGCGATGATGGACGCGTTTAAAACGATGACGCAACATAAATTTGATAGCCATCGGGGTTACTACGGAAGCATCGGCGATGAGTGCGTTATCAAAAACAGCCGGATTCTCAAAGACGTCAAGGTCGGCGAAAACTGCTATATCAAAGGCGCCAACAAGCTCAAGAACCTGACGATCAACTCGTCGGAAGATGAACCCACACAGATCGGTGAAGGTGTGGAAATTGTCAACGGGATTATCGGTTTCGGCTGTCATCTCTTTTACGGCGTCAAGGCCATTCGCTTTATCCTGGGCGACAACTCCAGCCTCAAATACGGCGCCCGCCTAATTAACTCATATTTGGGCGACAACTCCACGATTTCCTGTTGTGAAGTGCTCAACAACCTGATCTTTCCGGCCCACGAACAGCATCACAATAACTCGTTCCTGATTGCTTCGGTCGTCATGGGCCAAAGCAACATGGCCGCCGGAGCCACGATTGGCTCCAACCATAACAGTCGGGCCAATGACAATGAACTTCGGGCTGGACGCGGCTTTTGGCCCGGATTGTGCAGCAGTGTCAAGCACCCGTGCCGTTTCGCGTCGTATGTGCTGCTGAGTAAAAGCGACTACCCGGCGGAGCTGAATATTCCCCTGCCGTTTTCGCTGCTGAATAACAACGTCGCCAAAAACCGACTGGAAATCATGCCCGCTTTCTGGTGGCTGTATGATATGTACGCACTCGCCCGTAACTGCTGGAAATTCCAGAGCCGTGACAAACGCGCCCGCAAACTCCAGAACATCGAATTCGATGCACTGGCGCCGGATACGATTGAGGAAATTTTCACCGCTCGCACGCTGTTGGAGCAATGGACGGGTAAAGCATCGGCATCCGACATCGACTGCCCTGATAAACTCTCGGCAATCGGCCGGGAGTATCTGGACTCAGACACCAGCGACAATAATGATATGGAAATCCTCGCTGAAAACGTCGAAAAATCCTCACGTAAAGCTGTCATTCTCAAGGCCAAACAAGCCTGGCAGGCCTACGGCGATATGATCCATTACTATGCGGCTAAAAACCTGATCGAGTACCTGCAATACAACGGTTCGCATACTTTTTCCGACATGCAGAATGCCCTTTCCAGTCCACGGCAGACCGACTGGGTCAACCTCGGCGGCCAGCTCATGCAGCGAGCCGACCTGAACCAGCTCCGCGCCGACATCGGCAGCGGTACACTGGCCGACTGGGATGCTATCCACCAACGTTACGATGAACTGTGGCAGGCCTATGCCTTACAGAAACAACAGCACGCTTTCGCCTCGCTGTGTGCCCTTCTGGGTGTTGAAGTACTGACGCCGGAAATGTGGACCGACGCCCTGAATAAAGCCGCCGCAGTCCAGGAATATGTCCGTAACGCCGTCTTCCAGTCTCGCAAAAAAGATTACAATAATCCCTTCGTTCGCGCCAATTATAGGGACGAAGCAGAGATGAAGGCCGTCATGGGCACGCCCGAAGACAACAGCTTTGTCCAGCAGATCAACACCGAAACCGAACAATTCAAGCAAATAGTAAACGAAATCATCCAACGCGGCTGACCCGGGAACGCAGGCGTCTCGTCCGCAAACTGTCATTCCGAGCGAAGGCGAGGAATCTATTTAAACAGTCATCGCCAAAGGCGATTCCTTATTTCATCATTCAAGATTAACAACTCTACTGCATTAGTGTTCATCCGTGTCTATTCGTGGTTCTGCTTTTTGCATTTTCCGAAATATTCCGAAAGTCAGTACCGCTAACAAAACCACCGCGGATAGATTCTTAAACCACACAGGCAGCATCTCGTGGCAGTGGTGCATCGAACTGATGTCACCGGCAAAAATCGCATCCAGCAGAAGCCCCCCCGCCAGCGCACTGATAACCACCGTCGCCAGAAATATAATCGCCGTGCGTTTACCGACATGAGTCGCCAACGTCGCCAAAGTCGCAGCATTGGTCGCCGGCCCGGTCATCAAAAACACAAATGCCGCACCGGGACTGAGCCCGATCGAAATCAGCCCCACCGCGATCGGTACCGACGCCGTCGCACAAACATACACCGGGATTCCCAGAACCATCATCACCAACATGCTCAGCAAATTACTTCCCGTCCCGGAAAGCCTTTCGGCAAAATAATTTTCCGGCACCGCCGCCGAGATCAACGCCGCAACCACAAGCCCGATGATCATGGACTTTCCGATGTCTGACGGCAACGTAAAAAAACCGTGTTTCATTGCTCGGACAAACCAGTTTTGTTTGTGTGTATTCGCGCAGCACTCATCGCTGCATTCGGCCTGCTTTTCTTCCTTGGGCGCCGGCTGATGATTTTCAACCAAATTGACCACAGTCCCGCCTAAAAGCCCTGTGACAAATGCCGCCAGCGGACGAAAGATCGCGAAGATCGGCCCCATCAGGCTGTACGTCACCAGGATACTATCCACCCCCGTCTGCGGCGTCGAAAGCAAAAATGAAATCGTCGCGCCTTTGCTGGCCCCGTGCTTGTGCAGCGACATCGAGACCGGAATCACTCCGCACGAACACAGCGGCAAGGGCACCCCCAACAGCGATGCCTTGAACACTGACCAAAAACCTCCGCCCCCCAGATGTCGCTGGATCAGCGATGCGTTAATGCAAACACTCAGCAAGCCCGCCACTAAAAATCCAAACAGCAGATAAGGCGACATCTCCGCCAACACGGACCAAAAATCAACTAAAATAGTTCGCAAAAAATCAATCATCCCAGTCTTTCTATACTCGAAAAGTAAATATAGTCTCCCTGTTGTTCGTAACTAATTTTAAGTTTAAAAACACCACCGGCCTTCGGTTCGGAATCTCTTAGGTTTATCGTTGGGCTATGAATGATCAGCTCCATACCCTTTTGGGGAAAATTGAACACTCCTTTCGGCTCAACGGAAATAATATCACAGGAAATAGAATACATCGGATGATGTCCAACCGCAAGCTGAATGATTTTTCCTTTTTGAAGATGCGATTGCTGATATTTCACACCGCCCAGTAAATTGCCACTCCAAGGCTTTTTGCTTTTGTACTTAATCGTCAGAATCAACTCTTGCGATAAGGCAGATTCTTCTGACAATAACTGTTGCAATTTCAAATCAAAATCAAGTTTAGCTGTTTCGACCGCCGTAATATTACCCTCTCCTTTATCAGTTCCCTTTACCGTGGGGTTACTCGCATAAACCTTCGATGATTCCGACTCCTCAGATGAAACAGAAACATCGGCCCTATTCACACAGGAAGTCATAATAACAAGCAAACCCAGATACAACAGCACACACCCCATTAAGCCATCCCTTTCGATAAAAACTAACATTTTTTGCTTTCATATCCCCACACATCCCAAAAAACAAATGAACACCTTGTAAAAGCGCTTTCTCCCTAAAGACTTACGAAATGTTTACTGGTTTGTTCCAGAAATTTGACTTATCACCAACGATCAACGGCTTCTTCAGAAATTTCATAGATTCGCTGTTCTTTGTCCTCTTCGCTTGCGTCTGAAGTCAGTAATTGATAAAGTTCCAGAACTTCTTCCGGCTCACTTGTTTGAACCCATTCGTCAAGCAGATCAGATGGAATGCGCTTGATTGCTCCTGGACGGCCATGTGCCATAAGCATCCTCATACCAAAACAGTTATAGCCCGTCCCGGCATAGCTCGTCCAGCGGTGCTTCAGCAAATCGGGATGATTTTCCCGCATGAAATCCTCAAGCATACTTTTTTGATACCACTGCCCGACTTTCACCCCAAAAAACAGTTCTGTATAGCCCTTTCTGGAACCGGTGTTTTCACAGATAAGCCCAAAACACCGATAGGCCTGAAACATCCCCAAACAATATAACAATGCCAAGCAGACAATGACCCAAATCCCAATCTTATATCGCTTCTTCATAAAAATGCTCCTTAGACTTCGGATATCCACGCCGGTTGTTTCCAGGGAAATATATCGTAAGAGAGACTCTTTTCCAAAACCCATCATACCCTTATCGCTGCCTTATTGCAACGATAAGTTGGCCGACATAATGAGCTGGGTTTATACACCGGCGAGTTGTTGGGGGGCCGGTTCGGTTGGGGCGTTTTGTTTTTGGAGGCAGTCGAGGTATGGCCGCATGGAGGAGGCGGACAAGTGACCGAGTTGGGTGCGGACGGTTTTGGCGTCGGCACCGTCAGCTAAGAGGTGCATCGCGCAGCTATGGCGCAGGATCGCAGGGCTGGCCTCAATCGGCAGATTCGCCTCATGGCTGTAATGTTTGAGTTTGCGACGGATGCTTCGAGCCGTCAGCGGGCCGCCGTCGCGATTGATAAACACGCGGTCGGTTTTGAGCGGTTCGGACATCTCTCGATGCTTCCTTCGCTCCAGGTAGGTGCGGACAGCTTCAGTCACCCAGCCCTGCAATTGACAGACGCGGCTTTTTTGCCCGCCGGTATGAATGGTCACGGTTTGATTTTCCATATTCAAATCTTCCGGAACCAGTGACAGCAGGTCACTGACGCGCATACCGGTATTATACAGCAAAGCCACAATCGCACGGTCACGCCAGCCCAGCCAGCGATCACAATTGATCGACTCGAACAACTGGCGTAATTGCTCAGGCTGAAGGTATTCAATCTGTGCGGCATGACGCTGCGGCACATAGGTATGCTCAAATGGATTCGCATCCATCCGTCCGGTCGTCAGCAAATATTTGTAAAAGCCGCGAATAGCGGTGACTTTACGTCCAATGGTCGAAACGCTGAAGCTGCGGCCCATCAAATAATCAACAAACTGTTGAGCCATTGGGCTTGTCAGAGTCGCGATTCGTTCATCCGGGGCCATATCCGCCTGCGAGTCTTCTCGCTGCGACAGAAAGTCCAGAAACTGGCTTAAATCTTTCTCATACGATTCCAGTGTCATGGCCGAACGGCTCTTTTTTTCCTGGAGATATGATAGATATTCGCTGATAAACGTGCTGATTTGACGGATGCGTCCGCTGAATGTTTCTTGCGTGTTCATAATAAAAGCCCTGAATTAATTGTCCTTCAATAATCACCGAGGTAACTCTCATTCATTTGCTATATCGGACTAACCGAAGCAAGAAATTAGCTTTTTTACGGCTTTTTTGGGAGAATTATCCAATTACACAGGAAAAATCCCTGATTATTCTATCTTAAAATACTTATTAATTGCCTCGGATAGCAAAATAGTGATAGAAGAAAATCTATCTGTGGTATCGCGGCTGAGACGGTTTTCGTAATCTATGCCGTATCGATAAGGATTTTTCATTTTTTAACCATTGCTTTTACAGGAGTTTATAGTGACAGGACTGGAACGTATTCAAAAGGCGTTTAAAAGCGAGACCGTTGACCGTGTGCCGTGGGTGCCCTTTGTGGGCTGCCATGCGGGGGCATTGCTGGGAGTTTCGGCGGAGGATTATTTAAAATCTGAGGACTTCATTGTCCAAGGCGTTTCTAAGGCGGTCGAGCTCTATCAGCCGGATGGAATTCCCGTGGCATTTGACCTGCAAATTGAGGCGGAGGCCTTGGGGTGTGAGTTGGTCTGGGCAGAAGAAAATCCGCCGGCAGTAGTGAAACACCCGCTGTGTAATGGAACAACACTGGATGATTTGAGCATTCCGGCCGCTAACGACGCCCGCATCGGCACAACTCTGGCCGCGGCCAGACGGCTTCGGGCAGCGTTTCCGGATGTTGCCCTGTACGGGCTGGTGACCGGGCCGTTTACGCTGGCACTGCATCTGCTGGGAACCGATATTTTCATGAAAATGTTTGACGATACGGATTATGTCCATCGGTTGCTGGACTTCTGCAAGGATGTGTGCAAGGCGATGAGCCGCTATTACATCGAGGCAGGCTGTGATGTAATCGCAGTGGTCGATCCGATGACCAGTCAAATCGGCCCCGATCAGTTCACACAGTTTATTACACCTTCCATGATCGAAGTGTTTGAGTCCATTCGGGATCAGGGGGCACTGAGTTCGTTCTTTGTCTGCGGCCATGCCCAGCAGAATGTCTCGGTGATGGCACAGTGCAAATGTGACAATATCTCGATTGACGAAAATATCCCGCTGGATTACGTCAAACAGGAATGCCAGAAATACGGCATCAGCTTTGGCGGCAATCTTCAGCTGACCAGTGTGCTGCTGCTGGGCAAGCCTATCGACGCGCAGAAAAACGCGATTGCCTGTATGGAAATCGGCGGTGAATCAGGCTTCATTCTCGCGCCCGGCTGTGATTTGCCATACGCGGTACCGCCGGAAAATCTGACAGCGATTACCGAGATTGTCCACGATGAATACAAGCGTCAGGTGGCAGCCAAAGTCGTCAGCGATGCCGATGATGCGGACCGGCTGGACTTGAAGGAATATGGTAAAGCCGACAAGGTCATCGTCGATATTATCACGCTGGACTCGGAGGCGTGTGCGCCGTGTCAGTATATGGTCGATGCGGTTAAACGGGTGACACCGGAGTTTGAGGGAATTGTCGAATGGCGCGAGCACAAAATCAAATACCGCGAATCGCTGGTGTTTATGACGAGCCTGATGGTGCGAAACGTGCCGACGATCTGTATTGACGGCGAGATCGTGTTTGTCTCACGAATTCCGCCAAAGGATGAACTGATCGCCGCAATACAAAAACGCATCAATGAAAAATTCCGCCTGCGGATTCAGCAGCGTAAGGCGTCTATCTATATTCTTGACAACGGCTGCGACAAAACAGGGTTGATCGAAAATAATCTGAATACCGCGATTCAGGAACTGGGCGCAGATGTGAATATCGAAAAGGTTACGGATCCGGAAACGATTGCTTCTTACGGTATTGCCATGAGCCAGACACCGGCAATTGTGATGGCAAAGTACCAGGTCAAGGCCCTGCGACAGGTGCCGGAAGTAATGGTGATCAAGGAATGGCTGAAGGACGTTTAAAACAGTTCTATAGGAGAGAAGAACGGCTTTCATGCCCTATGTGTCACCCCGGCCTCAGAGCCGGGGTTCAGGGCGTGAACGTCTGGATGCCGGATCAAGTCCGGCTGACAAAACAGACAGCAATCGCAAATAGTTAATAGAAGATTTAGAATCGAACAATGACAGTAATTGACGTTTACATTTTGACGGGATTTGTCGGAGCGGGCAAGACGACAACACTGAATCATCTGCTGAAGATTGAGCCGCTCGCTTCGGCAAATCCTGCTTTGATTATTAACGAATTCGGTAAGATCGGTGTGGACGGCGCACTGGTCGAACAACGTGATCTGACACGATTCGAGATCAACAAAGGCAGTATCTTCTGCATTTGTACCAAGACGGATTTTTTGAAGGCCCTGCGCGAGATTACCGATTCCGGTGAGCATAACGCCCTGCTGATCGAGGCAACGGGGATTGCGGAAACAGTCGACATTGAATCGTTTCTGGACGCACCCGACCTGGCGGGCAAATACCAAGTTAAGGCCAATCTGTGCCTGGTGGATGCGGCCGACTTTACCCGCGTGGCGGCGTTTCTCAAACCGGCCAAAACACAGGTCCAGTATGCCGACGCACTGATTGTCAATAAGTGCGATCTCGTTGAAGACAGCCAACTTGTTACGTTGCGAAAAATCCTGAAAGGGATGAATCCCGACACTCCAACAACCGAAACTACTCACGGCAAAGTTGATAACGATTTCTTAAATGGAATTGAACATCGCATACACGATGACAAAACGATTGAACAGCCGCCAGCGGATATTATTGCCGTATCGATCTCGGGGGATCAACCATTTGACCGAAAGCGTTTCTTTGATACACTGGATGAACTAAAAGATAACCTGCTGCGTCTAAAAGGCAATATCGACTTCGGCGAAGGCATACGATTTGTAGAACTGGCGGGCACGCAAATTAACGAAACAAATCCTGTCAAATCACTCGCCACGCAAAACACTACAACCACAGCCTTCACCGCCATCGCCTGGAATATTAATAAAGAAACCCTGCAAACAAAACTCGCCGCCTGCAAACGGCAAACCGAAAGTTAACCGCCGAAGACGCTGAGAACTCGGATGTTTTTGAACCACAGATTACACGAATTTCTTATTGTTTCTTTCTGTTTACGGTGGAAGCCAGCGGGATTGCAGAGGGCTGTTTGTTCTATTCGATTACTTCACGCCTGTAATTAGGACAATTCCACTACCAAAAGAACAAAACCAAAGTCAGTTATCAGCGAACAACCCGAAAAAGGGATCTACCCCTTTAATTTACTGCTGCTAACAAATCTGTGCTGGAGATAGCTCAAATCCTTTAACCTTCTTTTCATATAAGATTTTGCACAACTTCCCTGATACAACCCATTTGGCATTACTTGTCTTATGAGTAAACTCTTTTGCTTGAACTTGAGATGAACCTTCAGGCAGCCTACCAAGAGTACCAAATTCAAGGTCTGTCACAGAAAAATCCCCTGGCATATTTTGTAGTAATAGAACCGGAGTACGCTCTATACGTGGAATATCATATGGCGGCTTAAAGAGCTCTATCCCATTCGTATCTTCATAGACCAAAATTCTTGGTTTGCCACAAAAGGTACAGTTGTTTTTTCCTTTAAGATACTCATTCGGTTTTTTTACAACTGCTTGCCCATGCGGCATTAATTGCCATATGCTTTTTTCAGCAATCACCTTTCGATAAGTAAAACCATTCAATTTTTCATTATCGAACACCTTCTTTAAACGGTCAGAAATTAAAATCTCTCCACTCTCAGATTCATCAATGTCTAAATTCATTGACATTTTTAATTGCAAATCAGATTTTTGGATCCATTTATATCTTCCACAATGCTCACATTCAACATGTAATTCATAGTAGTCTGCTGGATCTCCTTCAAGCTTTACTTCTTCATCTTGGCTAGAACCCGGCATGAAATCATAAGCTCCATCTTCTTTTATATCGGTTTCTTCAATGCGAACGATTTCCCTAATTAGCCTAAGGATACTACGACCATCAACGATAATATTTATTTTCCTTAACGATATTGCTAACTCATCTTGGCTATTAAGCGTAACTGATGGAAACTTTAGTGTTGGGTTAATGAGATTCTTTAATGCTCCAGCTATATCTGAAGGAAGGTACTTGTCAAGTATATTCCATTTCTTGCTGAACTGTATGCGTGTCTTCGTTTTCATAATCACTCCACAACCCCTAATAGAGAACTTAACTACCACCCGCTGAACCGGCATGACAAATTTATACCAAAATGTTTAGAAAGCTTATGACTGTTATCATATCGGCCATTATCAGCCCGGTCAAATATTATTGTCGAAGTATGTCACAACCTCACAGACCGATGAACATACGGTGGAGTCATATACTTGCGGACGAGATGTCCGCATTCACAAAAACAGGGGCGGCGCGGGTGAATCGCCGCCCCTTTTGGCAGTGTGCTCCCTCTGCTGCTTTGCTCCTTCTGCCGCTCAGATTGAAAGGGCAGGTTTTTTGTCGGCCGCGGCTGCGAGGACCGGGGCTGTTCGCTGTGAGGGTTTGGGATTTCTGAACAGGCCGAAGCCCGCCAGTGTCGCCTCCAGCAGCGGTATCATTTTGGGCAGTTGGCCGCTTCGGACGACCGCCGCCCACAACGTCTCAAACTTCTTCCAGCCGGCGGTATAGGCCAGGTGGCGAAGCTGAGTTTTGTATTCAGGTTTAGTCATGGCCGCTTTCCAGATGCCGGACCAACTGTAAAAGTCTTTGTATGCCTGCTGATAGCCGGCTTCCAGTTCAAGGGCGTCCATTTTCGTCGGTTTATAAACGGCGTGCCGGGTGTCGTACTGGTTCCAGTCCTCAGTGAGGATGCGGCCCTGTTTTTTCATTCGGTCGTATAACCGGGTACCGGGATACGGTGTGAGGACATGGAACGTCGAGGTTTCGATGCCGTTTTGAACCGCCCAATCGACCGTGCGGCCAAAGACCGACAAGTCATCATAATCCATGCCGAAAACGAAACTGGCGTTAATCATCACGCCGAGGTCACGGCAGCGTTTGACCGCTCTTTCATAATTCTCATGGAGATTATGAAACTTTCCGACGGTTTCGAGATTGGAATCACTGAGCGTCTCAAAGCCGACAAACAGACTCCGCAGTCCGCTTTCGACCGCCTTTTCCAGCAATCCGGGCTGGAGAATCGAATGGACCGTCCCGGCGGCCTGCCAGAGCCGGCCCATGCCCTTCATGCCGTCAAATAGTGAAGTTGCAAACTGACGATGGCCAAACAGATGGTCGTCGAGGAAGAACAGGTGCCGCCCGGGCAGCTGCTCGATGGCGGCCAGTGCCTTGTCCACCGGCTGGGTGTAGTAACTCTTGCCGCCCTTGAAGAAATCCTCTTTGTAGCAGAAATCGCACCGGTGGGGACAGCCGCGGGAAACCACAATCGTATTGGGACATAAATATTTATGGCGTTTGATAAGATCGCGGCGCACCGGGGGCGTGTCCATCAAGCTGCGTGTAACCGATTGATAGACCGGCTTTGGTGTGCCCTCGCGAAAATCGGCCAAAAACTTCGGCCAGGTATCTTCGCCGGGGCCTAAGAAAATGCTGTCTGCGTGCGGCGCCGCCTCCGATGGCAGCGACGTAGTGTGCAGACCGCCCAAGCAGACGTACGCTCCGCGCAATCGATAATGATCGGCAATTTCATACGCCCGAAAGGCATTGGTGACATAGGTTTCGATGACAACAAGATCGGGGTTATCATCTAATGTGAGCCGTTCGACATGTTCGTCCTGAATCTCAACGTCGTCGTCTGCGCTGAGATAGCCCGCCAGTGACGCAAGCCCGAGGGGGGGGAATAATGAGTATTTAATATGACGGAAAAATGGGGATTGGGCCTCGGTCAGTGCGGGCAGGATCATTTTAACTTTCATGATCGTACCCTTTCCAGCTATTTCAGTTGTTAAAGAACAGTTTGTATTGCGTATAGTATCGGAGTCTTGCACTCCGCCTGATTACAACTGTTTTCTAAAAATGCCTGGAAAGCATGATGCTATTATATCAATGAAAGTCCGTCTTTTCAACTATATATAGCTTGTAAACAAGAGAGTTGTTCGTTAGAATTTTCAAAGTATGGCAATTTTTTCGCGTTTTTGACGTGAAATCGCGTTATTTTAAGGACTTATATTGTGGAAAATTTTTTCATGTCCGATAATTTTCGGTATTGTCCCAAGTGCGGCGCAGCGGCGTTGAAGCCGGATTCGGCAAAATCGGTGTTTTGTTCGGCCTGCGGTTTTGTGTACTATTTCAATGTCGCCGCGGCGGTGGCGGGATTGATTGTCAATGAGAAAAATGAGCTGCTGGTAGCCGTTCGCGGGCGTGAACCGGGCAAAGGAATGTGGGATCTTCCAGGCGGATTTGTCGATGCGGGCGAATCTGCCGAAGATGCTCTGCGGCGGGAAATCAAAGAGGAACTGAATCTGGATGTTGAGTCGCTGGAATACATCGCCTCTTTCCCCAATACCTATCACTACAAAAACGTCACCTATCCGACCTGTGATTTAGCATATATCTGCCATGTTAGCGATTTTTCAACTCTGACCGCCCGCAGTGATATTGAAACCGCCCTTTTTGTAGCTCCGGAATCCATCGATACAAGCAAATTCGCCTTTGACTCCATCCGGCAGTTTGTTAAACTCTTTATCCAAACGAAATCTTAATTTTGGGGATATCATGCGTAAAAATCTACTTTTCAGCTTTGCGGCTTCTTTGTTGTTTTTGACTTCGTGCGCGGGGTATGCGCAACCCGCGGGACAATCGCCGAATGTGATTGTTATTTTCCTTGATGACAGCGGCTATGGCGACTATGACTTTAACGGCAACCCGACGATTAAGACGCCGAATATTTCCAAGTTGAAAGATGATGGCGTCAGTTTTACGCAGTTTTATGTCACATCGCCGGCGTGCAGTGCCTCGCGGTATTCACTGCTAACCGGACGCTATCCGGGCCGGTCAGGTTTTGGGACGTGGGTGCTGGGACCAACGGTAAAACCGCATTTGCATGAAAAGGAAATCACGATTGCCGAAGGGCTGAAATCCCGCGGATACGCCACCGGGATGTTCGGCAAGTGGCACTTGGGCAATCCGAATAAGAAAAATAGTTTCAGTGCAAAAAGTCTGCCGCCGGCGCATGGGTTTGATACCTGGCTGGGCACGAATGTTTCACATGATTATAATATTGCAATGCTAATGAAAACCGACCCCGCGGGCAATGACCCGATTGCCGGTTACAGTGTAATTGCCCACGATTTGCCGTCGCGGCCGGATATCTGCAAAACGTTGACGCAGCAATGTACGGAGGCTGCGATTGACTTTATTCGTGACAATAAGGATAAGCCGTTTTTTGCCTATGTGGCGTATAATATGCCGCACTTAGGACTTTACGCAAACGATAAATTCAAGGGCCAATCGCGAAGGGGACTGCTGGGTGATGTCATGGAGGAAATTGATGACGCCGTCGGGCAGATCCGCAAAACACTGGCCGAAACGGGGCAAACTGACAACACGCTGATTGTTTTTTCATCGGATAACGGCCCCTGGGTTAAGTTTCGGGATACCGGCTATAAGAATCATCCAAAGTACGGTGAAGCACGCATGCACGTCGGGTATGCAACGCCGTTCCGGGACGGCAAAGGCTCGACTTGGGAAGGCGGTCACCGGGTGCCGGGAATTTTCTGCTGGCCGGGGACGATCAAGGCCGGCGTCGTTGAGCAGACACCGGCCAGTACGCTCGATGTACTGCCGACGGTGTTTGCCATGACAGGCGTGAAAGTGCCGACGGACCGGAAGATTGACGGGCGAGATATTCGCGGTCTTTTGACGGAGAATAAAGACGCTAAGCCGGCCGAACCGTTTACGTTTTTCTATAACTATCATGACAACAAGCCATCAGCCATCCGCAAGGGGCCGTGGAAACTGCATGTGCGCATCGGTTCACAAACGGGCAATAACTATGGATTTAAGGCATCGCGTCAGACACCTCTGCTGTTCCAGGTGGAAGAAGACCTCAGCGAACGTATCGACCGCGCAGCCGAACAGCCGGAACTCGTTGAGAAACTGCTGACGGAACTGGAAGCGTTTGAAAAAGATTTGAAGCCGGACTTATTTTAGACAGGATTAACAAGATTTACCGGATTATAATAAAATCCTGTTTATCCTGTAAATCCTGTCAAAAAAAATATTCGCGGTTCATTTTTTGCGGAAAAGGTATTGAACAAAGGACCACAGGCCGGCGAATTTATAATCACTGTCCACATAGTGTTCGATGACATAAAAGGCGAAGTAGTAGGCACGGGCAAAACACCAGACAGCAATCGCCAACATCGCGGCGACCTTCCAGGTAAAACACTCCATCAGAATAATCAGCGAGGCCACAATCCCCCCAAACAAAAACAGAAAGCCCTTGAGATAAATCAGTTGTTTATTTTTTAAGTCACCCATTCTTTTCCTCGCTTAATATAAAACCGCAAGTTACGCGAATTTCATTGATTATCATCACAAAATTGCTCTAAACTTCTCAGTAATTCTTGTGCTTTTTCCCAAATTTTCACCGGCTCTTCATTATCAAGATTGTCACAACCCTCAACATCAAGCTCACATCTAAAGCAAAAACTTACCGGTTTGTCATTGACACATCGCTGATTCGCGCAATAGGTCAAGCAAGCTTTGATATCTTCGAGCTCTAAATCGGGGAAGTCTTTCAAATAGGAACATACCCGTCCTTTGTCAATGCTGAGAACTACGTTGGCACAAGTCAGCCGGTGTCCTTCAATTCTTGGCTCTCCACCACAAGTATCCGGCGTGCATACAATTTGTTTAGCCATGCTACCTCCTTAACAGTTTTCTTAACACTGCCAACAGGGTTTTGGGTTCGAAGTAGTTCTTTTCGAGTCGGAGGTGGACGGTTCTGGGGTCGGGGATTCGGACGGTGCCGGGATAGCGGGCGAACAGGTCGGTCGCGCTGGCGCCTTCCGGGAATTTGAAGATCACATCGGCCCCCTGGGTGATAATGCTCTGGATATTCCAGCGGGTTGCCCAGATGCGGATTTGGGCCACTTCGAGAAAATGCCCGACGTTTTCCGGCACCGGGCCGAACAGGTCACGCAGCTCACGTTTGAGCCGGTCGATATCTTTCGGCGTTTTAGCCGTCGAAATGCGGCGATAGACTTCCATCCGCTGGCGGTCCGAGTGGATATAGCTCTTGGGGATATAGGTCGCAAAACCCAGATCGACAACGGTTTCAACGTCCTGCGGAACCGGCTCATTCTTTAGACGTTTGACCGCATCGCCGAGCAGGCGGCAGTACAGTTCATAGCCGACGGTGTTAATGTGGCCGGACTGCTGAGCGCCGAGAATATTGCCGGCACCCCGAATTTCCAAATCACGCAGGGCAATGCGGAAACCGGCACCCAGCTGGGAGTATTCTTCAATCGCCTTGAGCCGGCGTCCGGCCAGCGGCGTCACCGAACGAGCCTTGGGCAGCAGCATATAGGCATAGGCGCGGTGTTTGTAGCGACCAACCCGCCCGCGTAACTGGTGAAGTTGGGCCAGACCGAAGCGGTCGGCGTCGTTGATGATAATCGTATTGGCATTGGGGATATCAATGCCGGACTCGACAATCGTCGAGCAGAGCAGGACATCCGTGTCGCCGGCGATGAATTTGATCATCGCATCTTCCAGTTCATGCTTGGCCATTTGGCCGTGAGCGATATCGATTTTGATGGAATTGTCTTTGAGAATCTCGCGCAGCTCCCAAGCAAAGGCTTCGATGCTCTGGACGCGGTTGTGCAGGAAGAAGACCTGCCCGTCACGGCCGGCCTCAAACTGAATGGCCTTGCGGATGGTTTCGTCACGGAAACGGCAGACCTTGGTGACAACCGCCCGGCGGTCCATCGGCGGCGTGGATAATGAGCTGATATCCCGCAGGCCGATCAGCGACATATGCAGCGTTCGCGGTATCGGCGTAGCGGTCATGGTCAGAATATCGACATTGACGCGAAAGCGTTTGAGCCGTTCCTTGTGCTCAACGCCGAATCGCTGCTCTTCATCGACAATCAGCAGGCCCAAATCTTTAAAGCCCACGTCATCACTGAGCAGGCGGTGCGTGCCGATGAGAATATCCACCTTGCCCTGCTTGGCAGCCAGCAGGATATCGCGTGCCTGACGGGCCGTGGTGAAGCGGTTGAGCACTTCGATGGTCACGGGAAAATCAGCAAATCGCTCAGCAAACGAGCGGCCGTGCTGAACGCATAAAACCGTCGTCGGCACCAGCACTGCGACCTGCTTGTCGGCCTGAACGGCCTTGAAAGCAGCCCGCATGGCAATTTCCGTCTTGCCATAGCCGACATCACCGCAGAGCAGGCGATCCATCGGTTTGGTCGAGGCCATGTCGTCCTTAATCTCGGCAACAGCGGTGATCTGGTCAGGCGTTTCCTGATAGGGGAAACTTTCTTCAAATTCCCGCTGCCAGACGGTATCGGAGCCGAAGTCAAACCCGCCGGCCTGCTGGCGTTTGGCCTGTGCTTCGAGCAGGTCCGCCGCCAGTTCCTGTACGCCGCGGGCAACGTCTTCCTTTTGCTTTTCCCATTTCTTGGTGCCGATCTTGCTGAGTGTCGGTCGCTTGGGCGTCGAACCGATAAATTTCTGAATCAGGTGGATATTACCGACGGGCACGTGCATCTGGACCTTGTCAGCATATTCAAGCGTGATATATTCGGCCTTGCCGGAGGGCTTTTCCATCATGCGAACGCCGACGAATTTGCCGATGCCGTAGGAAATATGCACGACGTAATCGCCCTTCTTGAGGTCCAGCATACTATCGACGGACGAGACGCTTTGAATCCGCCGGACACGCCGCCGAACCGAAACCTGGCCGAAGACTTCGTGGTGCGTGGCAATGATGATATTGAGCGAGCGAAGAATAAAACCCTGATGGACATAACCAATGGGCGTTTTGAAGTTTTTGGGAATACGGCCGAATTTTTCCTGCAGAATTTCCTTGATACGCTGGACCTCGGCGATGTTCTCGCAGTAAAACAGCACATCTGCCCCTTCGGTTTCCTTAACTAAATCCTCCAGTACCGCCTGCTGGTCCTTCCAGATAGCGCCGGCCTTGTGCTCGAACTGCTGGGCACTGGTCACATCCAGATGCAACGAATCAGCCACGGTGACAAAACGGCTGATCTGCAGGCAGGTAAACCGCATCGTGGCTTTATAAACCGACTTAAACGGTACCATGCCCCGGATATCTTCGAGCCGGTTGAGAAAGACCTCGGAGACTTCCGCGATTTCGGTCGGTTCTTCAAAGATGATAATCGTTTCGTCCGGCAGCAGATTCAGCAAAAGCTCGGTGCCTTCCGGCTCGAGCGTATTTTGCGGCGCGGTCACCTGCACGGAAGTCAGTTCGTCGGCGGACAACTGATTGTCCAGATCGATTCGGCGAATGCTTTCGATCTGGTCGCCGAAGAACTCAATGCGAATCGGATAGACCTCGGTGAAATCCGAAGTGGCATTGGTTTTGGAAACGGACGTACAGACGGGTGCAAAGATATCGACGATACCGCCGCGATGGGCGAACTGGCCGGGCACATCGACACTGTCCACCCGCTCGAAACCGTGGTCAACCATCCATGTATCCAGCAACTCCGGCTCAAACGTCTGGCCGGTGGAAAGCGTCAGGCCGTTTTCAGTCAAAAGCTGCGGCTTGGCAACCGGCTGATTGAGAGCTTGTATGCAGGTGGACAGCAAAAACGGCTCGGGCTTGTCAGCGACCTGTTGATCAGCCAGCCACAAGGACATCCGCAATCGCTGGGCGAGGATTTCGTCAGTAGCATCGGTGGTCTCGTCCGGGCTTTCCCAGACGGGAAACGTCTGGACGGGCAAACCCGCGAAAACCTGCAAGTCATCGGCGGCGCTATCGGCATCGTCAATGTGCGGGCGGACATACAAAATCGGCCGTTTCAGCGTATTCCAGATGTGTGCTGCCAGCATCGGCGCAAACGATCCCCACGTCCCATCAACATTGACCGGCCCCTGAACGGGATCGCGGTCGGCCAGTTGAGCGACAATCTCATTAACTATATTGTCTTTACTGATATCCATAACAGTCATACAGACTCGCAGCCGAACATATCGATATCGGCTGTAAAACTATATCACCGTCACATTATTATTTCAATCGTATATTCTGAACCACCAGCCACTGATCGGCCCCGTCAGCAGTAACGCGAATACGGATTGCTTTGATTTTCTTCTTTGAAAACTCCGCTTTGGCTGTCCCATAAGCGAACTCTGCCACCTGCTGAAATGTTTTGCCGTCGGCGGAAATCTCCAGTACGCCGTCAGTCAGCAGGTCGGCATTGGCATTATCCAGTTTGCCGGTGCGCGATTCGATAAACGAACATTCCACTGGTTCGGCCAGCGACAGCAGAATATACTCGCCCTTTTTGACGGGCCGATTGCTCCAGAAAAAGCTGTCCCGACTCCAGTCGGTAAGGTTTTGAACGTTGTGGCTGCCGTAATGTGAAATATTCGTTTCAGCCATCGCTGCCGGTTCCAGCCAAACAGATCGTTCAAGAATCAAATTACCATATGAATCGCTGCCGCCGTCACTGCGCACCTCGGCAACAATCTTGTATGTCGCGTCTGGCTTATACGTTTTCATAGGCAGTGAATAAATATTGCGCTGATGGCTTCCACCAGCGTGACCATCGTGTTCATCACGGGCAATTTGACGTCCGTTTTCCAGCAGCGCTGCTGAGCGCATCACCAAACGATGCTTTCCTTTTTTGTAGCGGAACTCCAGTTTCCAAGTACCCGCCGACCGGATTTCATCGGTCGCGTCCACCGTCAGTGTTTGAAATTCGGTCGAAACTTTGTCAGGAGTCCATTGGGCGAACGGTTCTTTTTCCGCCCCGGCTACAATTTTCCCCGGGCGCGGGCCGCTGAACGCACGGCAGCGCAATTGGTCGGTGTCGCTGCATTTAAACGGAGCAGTATAACGCTTTGAGTCCCGCGTCGGTTCAGTGCCGTCGGTTATATAGGTAATCTCCATGCCCGGATAAGCCGGCGTTATTGTCACAAGGCCCTCTTTTACACGCGCAGCCGGCGACGGTACGCGGAATTGGAGTGCTTTCGCTTCAAGTCGCTGGAGATGACTGCCCATCCGCTGCTGAAAATCTTCCCACTGCCGCTTGTCCTGATCGGTCCAGCCAACCTCGCTTAATGCGCACAGCCGAGGATAGGTCTGGTACTCGGCCCGCAGCGGGGTTTCGACAAACTCGGTCCACAGGCACGCTTGAACACCAAAAATGCGTGACGACTGCTCGGCGTTTAACTCGGTGAATCCAAGCGGATCAAAAGAGTAGGTCTTTTCGGTACTGACCAGACCGGCCCACCAATGACCGCGTTCGTCCGGGCCGGGATATTTCATATCAAAGTAGGTAAACGGCCCCGGCGTCATCACAACCGGGTGCCCACGTTTGGCGGCCTGAATGCCCGGGCCGGTGCCGATCCACGACATAACCGCCGTTTCAGTCTGCAGGTTGCCGCCGCCCAGGATCTCGTTCCAGCCCATCATTTGCCGGCCGTGGCCGCGAATGATGGTTTCCAGCCGTCGCGTGAAGTAGTTCTGGACCTGGCTGAGATTTCTGAGACCCTCCCGCTGCATCAGCGATTTGATCTGCGGGCAGTCTTTCCATATTTTGTGATTAACCTCGTCACCGCCGACGTGGATATACTTGAACGGAAACAGAGCCGCCACTTCACCAAATATATCGTCCAGCATTTTGTAATTTTCTTCACGAGCCGGAGAAATCGCATTGGCCTTAACACCCTGCACACTTTTGGATTCACCCACCACGCTCGGCAGCGTTTCCGGATAGGCCCCTGTAATCGCCAGCGCATGGCCGGGGACATCAATTTCCGGCATAATGTTCACATGGCGCGCGGCGGCATACGCAACAATGTCACGAATTTGTTCCTGGGTATAGAAGCCGCCGTACCGCTGGTCCAGATGGCTGCGAGATGCAGGCAGCACTTCATCGGGACCACGCCAGGCACCAATCTCCGTCAGCTTCGGGTACTTCTTTATCTCAATCCGCCAGCCGTCGTCATCGGTTAAGTGCCAATGAAAAACATTGATTTTGTGAATCGCCAGAAAATCGATATACCGTTTGACATAGTCCGCATCGAAGAAGTGACGCGACACGTCCAGCATCATCCCACGCCATTTGAAACGGGGTTTGTCGGTGATTTCCACACAGGGAATCTTCCAAGCGATGCCCTTTTGCTTTGTTTCCGAAAAAATTTCCGTGGGCAGCAACTGACGCAGCGTTTGTGCTCCGTAAAACAATCCGGCGTTTGTGTTCGCAGTGATAACAACTTTTTCAGGCTCTACCTGAAGTAAGTAGCCCTCATCGCCAAGTGTAGCAGTTGTTTTGTCATCGAGAAGTTGTATTTGAATGCTTGCAGACGCACGGGAAGCCTTACTCTTTACCGGCAATGCAAATCCAGTCGCCGGACGCAATACATCGGCCAGTTTCTGTGCTTCTGCAACAGCTTTTCCCTGGGCAACAATGACGGTTTTGGAACTCAAACTGAAAGCTCCATCTTGCATTTCAATTTGCTGAGGGCGTGGAATAACCGTGATGTTATCGCTGCCCTCTGCTAATAAACTGTTTGATATTACTGCCATTGTCATCACTATGAATAGTACTTTCATATAAGATTTCATTGTTTCCTCTCAAATCGTCACCGGTTATCCATTATTCAGCATTCCCCTCACACCGTATCCCCATACTTTAAGCAAAATAGCGCAAAAAACAAGGCTCCGGTCATGAAAAAACCGGAGCCTTGTGGAATCTACAGCTTTTGTAGAAGCTTATGCTTTGGCCATCGACTTCTTGGCGGCTTCGACAACGGCTTCGGCGGTGAAACCGAAATTTTCGAAACAGGTCTTGCACGGGCCAGAAGCACCAAAGGTGCTCATGCCAACAAATTCGCCATCGGTACCAAGATATTTCCACCAACCGGCTTCAACACCGGCTTCAACACCCACGCGAGCCTTAACAGCACTCGGCAGAACGCTTCCCTTATACGCTTCGTCCTGCTGCTCGAACAGTTCCCAGCACGGCATGGAAACAACCTGTGCCTTGACGCCGTCAGCAGCGAGAGTCTCGGCGGCGGCCATGGCCAACTGGACTTCTGAACCGGTGGCCAGCAGCAGCACGTCGGGATTATCCTGTTCGACAAGGACATAGGCACCCTTCTCGAAGTTCTTTTTCATGTTCGGGTACTTAGCCGGGTCGAGAATCGGCAGCCCCTGGCGGGTCAGTGCAGTGGCAACCGGGCCATCGTTGTTTTCCAGGATATACTTCCACATGAGAGCCGTTTCGTTGGCGTCGGCTGGGCGGAAGGTCAGCAGATTCGGCAGAACGCGGAACGATGCCAGCGTCTCGACGGGCTGATGGGTCGGGCCGTCTTCGCCAACGCCGATGCTGTCATGGGTAAACAGGAAGATCGTCGGATACTTGGAAACAGCCGCGACACGCATTGCGCCTCGCATGTAATCGGCAAAGACCATAAACGTTCCGCCGTAGGGACGCAGCAGGCCGCTGACGGAGATACCATTCATGATGGCACCCATCGCGTGCTCACGAACGCCATAACGGACATAGCGACCGTCGTAACTGTCCTTCTGGAAGTCAACAGCGCCTTCAAAGTGCGTATTGTTCGAGGGCGTCAAGTCCGCCGAACCACCCAGCACCAGCGGCATTGAAGGCATCAGGGCATTGAGAGTCTTACCGGAAGCGGCACGAGTGGCAATCGGCTTTTCCGGATCGAAAACCGGCAGTTGACTGTCATCAATGGCTACTTTACCGTCAATCGCATCGGTCAGTTCTTTAGCCAATTCGGGATACGCTTTTGCATAAGCATCGAACATTGTGTTAAAGTCAGAAGTGAGCTTAGCGCCGTCTTCTTTGGCCTCTGAAGCTAATGCGGCGGCTTCTTCGGGCACGACAAATTTCTTTTCGGGATCCCAGCCGGCATTGGTCTTAATGAGTTTAATTTCGTCATCACCCAGCGGTGCACCGTGGGCGGTGTGGGTGCCGGCGAAATTCGGGCTGCCGAAACCGATAATCGATTTAAACTTAATCAGCGTCGGGCCCTGAGACTGAGACTTGGCCGCTTCGAGGGCTTTTTCAAGATCAGCAATGTTCTCACCTTCGCCATCGACCTCAACAACATTCCAGCCGTAGGCTTCGTAACGCTTTTTAACATCTTCTGTAAACGACAAGGCGGTGTCACCGTCAATAGTGATCTGGTTGTCATCGTAAATAACAATCAGGTTGTCCAGCCCAAGATGCCCAGCCAGGCTGGAAGCTTCGCCACTGACGCCTTCCTGCAGGCAGCCGTCACCACAAATACTATAGATGCTGTAATCAAACAGCGGGAAATCGCCTTTGTTATAGCGGGCCGCCAGATACTTTTGCGCCATTGCCATACCGACAGCATTGGAAAGGCCCTGGCCCAGTGGGCCGGTCGTCACTTCCACGCCTGCGGTATGTCCGAATTCCGGATGCCCCGGCGTCAAACTGCCCCACTGGCGGAACTGCTTGAGTTCATCCAGCGGAAGATCGTATCCAAACAGGTGCAGCAGTGAATAAATCAACATACTGCCGTGGCCGGCTGACAATACGAAGCGGTCACGATTAATCCACTGTGGATTGGCGGGGTCAAATTTTAGATGGTTTTTCCACAAGGCATACGCAGCGGCAGCCATGCCCATCGGCATTCCGGGATGCCCCGATTTAGCGGCCTGCACACCATCCATCGAAAGAAAACGAATAGTTTGCACACACAACTGATCCTTCTCTGACAGTCCAGTCATAACTTATCTCCATAAATCCTGTTTAAATTCCGGCTTTTGATGTGACATATCTCATATTCGTTGAGAAGGAGCCTACCCCGTGATTCCTTCACCAAAAGGACTGGTATCATACACACACCAATGCTCGGTTGCAAGAGATTTTCAAAGATTGAATAGGTTAGCATCGTAAATAGTCCATGTCGTGAATAAATAAAGCGGAATTCTCCCCTGTAGATATTATAATCTCACAGACCACACAAAGAAAAACTAATAAAAGAATAAACAAAACTGATTAATCGTCCAAAAAGATTTCTTATGTTATCTGCCGCCAAAAACAACAGAGACCATTTAAACATAAAGACTTAGAGAAATAAAAAAACTGCGTTTTCAGCATTGAAAACACTTAAGTCTGAGGATTCCATTGACTTTTTGGATTTCTTCTGTTATTATCGTCGTGATTATGACTACTACACGGAAAACGACAGGGAAGAAAACTCCCAAAAAGACTGTTAAAAAGAAAACCACTTCAAAGACCGTTGCAAAAGTGAAGCGAGCTGCCAAGGCATTTCGCACTTATGATCAGGCAATGCAGTACCTGTTCAGCGTCACGGACTACGAGCGGCAGCAGAAGTTGCGCTATAATGTGACAACCTTTGACTTGGAACGCATGAATAAGTTGCTGAAAGCTCTGGGCAACCCACACAAAAAGACAAAATCAATCCATATTGCCGGCACAAAAGGCAAAGGCTCAACAGCCACGATGCTGGCACGGATGATTCAGGCCAACGGCTACAAGGTCGGGCTTTATACCTCGCCGCATGTCACCAGTCTGCATGAGCGCATTATGGTGAACGCTGAAATGATTTCGCGCAAGGAAATGCTGGGGTTGGTAAACCGGTTGCACCCGATCATTGAAAAGATGTCAAAGAAAGATGACGGGCCGACGTTTTTTGAGATTATGACGGCAATTGCCTTCCTTCACTTCCAAGACTCTGAAGTGGATATTTCAGTGATTGAAACCGGTCTGGGCGGTCGTCTGGACAGCACCAACGTCGTTAATCCGGAACTGGTGGGTATTACTCATATCAGCATCGACCACCAAAATCTTCTTGGCGATACCATCGATAGAATTGCCGCGGAAAAAGCCGGTGTGATTAAAAAAGGCATCCCCGTTGTGACCGTTCCTCAGGAACAGCCGGCAATGCGTGTTTTGAAAAAGGAAGCCAATGCCCAAAAGGCTCCACTGGCAGTTACCGGCAAAGATATCGACTTTTCGTATCGTTTTGAGTCATCCCGCGAACACGGACCGCATACCCGTATTTGCCTGACAACCCCCAGCAGCCGATTTGAGCACTTGCGTGTTCCGCTACCGGGTGAGCATCAGGCTATTAACTGCGGCCTGGCATTGGCAATGCTGGACAAATTGAAACATCAGGGGTATTCCATTGACGATGACAAAGCCATCGACGGCCTGAACGAAGTCAAACTGCTTGGCCGAATGGAAATGGTCAGCGAAGACCCCCGAATTCTTGTTGATACCGCCCATAATGCCGCCAGTATTCGCGCGTTGGTTCAGGCCATCGGCCAGCATGTGCCTTATGACTCAATGATCATTATCTTCGGCTGTAATAATGATAAGGACATCCGGGGAATGCTGACGGAACTGCAATACGGCGCCGACAAGGTCATTTTCACACGCAGCAACTCTCCGAAGGCCGTTTTCCCGGCTGATTTAGCGGAGATGTATGCGGAAATCTGCGGCAAAATGTGCCAGACCGCCCTCTCACTGAAAGAGGCCATCCGGGTCGCACGCAGTGCAGTTTCACGTGAAGATCTCATCTGTGTCACCGGTAGTTTCTACTTGGTCGGACAGGCCAAGCAGCTCTTCCCGGAAAAGGAGTTAGTCCAATAATAATCACCGTCTCGTAAACACAGAGTTTATTTTCAGAAACGACTGTTAAAAAACGCCTTATTTGCTCATTTTCGGGTTGATTTTAGCGTCGCACTCGATACACTTTCAGTTAGTTTGGTTTGTCAGGATTCAGTTAGGATATATTTTCAAGTTCGACAAACAAAAAAGTGTGTGAATTTCGTCATAAGTGACGATAAAACAAAAGGTAATACCCACTAACTGTAAAGAAACGGATTTTTTTCAAGGAGATCAAAATGAGAAAAGTATGGGTAGTAATGGCAGTATTGTGCGGCCTGACCGGCATGGTCAATGCCGCGGAAATTGCAGGCAATGAAGTGGCTGTCACCGTCGATGCAACGTACACCACTAAGTACATCTGGCGTGGTTTTGACATTCTGGATGACAAAGCCGCTTTCCAGCCGAGCGTCAACTTTGACCTTGGTAACGGTTTCAGCTTTAACGTCTGGGGTTCGCTGGCCGGTTCGTCTAAAGGCGATGGTGCTGTCAGCACCGTTGACCGCGAAGAGTGGGATTACACACTGGCTTACAGCAACAGCATTAACGAAGGTTGCCCGTGGAAAACCAACTACACGGTTGGATGGCGTTTTTACGATTATCCGGATGTCGCTTCTAATGATGCAGACGTCCAGGAAGTATTTGTTGTTGCTGCTTTCCCGGAACTGATCGGCAATGGTATTGTACCGCACGCATCTGTTATGCAGATGTGGCCTTCGGAAGGTAAAGGCGCCAACCGCGATTTCGCAGGCACCATCTATCTGCTTGGTTTCACCTACGGTTTCACAATGGACCAAGCTCCGGAACTGCCGATGACTTTCGGTTGGGACATTGTTTACAACGACGGTACCGGTGCTGACGCGGTTGACCATGACTGGTCGCACATGGTTTGGAGTCTGTCCACCACAACAACCTGCCCGATGACCGGGGCTAAGGTTACGCCGGCTGTTTACTACCAGAACTCGTTCGAAGATACGGTGAATACCGAAGACGAACTCTGGGCCAGCCTGACATTCAGCTTCAGCTTCTAAGCGAAGTGGAACTATGATGACTCAAGGGTCGGCTTTAAAAGGCCGGCCCTTTTTCATGCGCAGTGCTTACCGAAAATGACAATTTTGTTCTTGAGGTAATCAGTGAGGGCTACTGCAAACGTTCGGCAACGAAGTCTGCTAATTGGAACAGGGCATCTTTCGCGGGAGTTTGAGGGATGTCGGTCAGACTGTCTTTTGCCGCGGTGATATGCTGCCGTACACGATTCAGTGCATAGTCGATGCTGCCGCTTTGACGCATCCGTTCTATCAAATCTTCCGTATCACACTGTGACTGAATCATGTTGATACGCTGGGCTTTACCTGCGTCATCCGAACTGACCCAGTGGATCAGCGGTAAGGTGAGTTTACCCTGCTGTAAATCAGTGCCAAGGGTTTTTCCAGCCTGCTGCTGGGTGCCCAGAAAATCCAGCAGATCATCGGTAATCTGAAAAGCCATGCCCAATTCAACGCCATACCGGGCAAACGCATCAACCTGATGATTATCAGCCTCCGAGGCAATCGCTCCAAGCTGACAACTGCTTTTGAACAATGAAGCGGTCTTCGCCTCAATAATCCGGTAATAATCCTGCTCAGAAATATCCCATCGGCCCTTCTGAAAATTCTGAAGTAATTCGCCGCTGCAAAGTAGTTGGGCCGCCTCGCTGAGAATATCAGCAGCCGATTCACATCGAACTTTTGCGCCTAACTGAAATGCCTGACAGAGTAAAAAATCACCTATAAGCACCGCCGCGGTATTTCCCCATAGTGCATTGGCGGTTTTATCCGTTCGGCGAATCTCAGCTGAATCGATGACATCATCATGCAGCAGTGATGCACGATGAACCAGTTCGACCATTGCCGCCAAGTCAATATGATCATCGCCAATTTGGTCCAGGCATCTGCCGCACAGCAGAACCAGCGTTGGACGCAGCATTTTACCGGTTTGCCGGGTCAGATATTCCAAAGAGCCATTGATCTGCGGCTCCGGCGACTGCAAAACCTCTGCAATACGGTTTTGAACCTGCGCCAGTTCGGCCTCAATCGGCTTGCGGAAGGTTAGCATTGGATTCGACGATGTTTGTGTCATATCGGTGCGGTCTCGTTCTCAGGAGCGGGCATATTCAAAGAATTTCTCACGAAGCAGTTTAGTAACCGGTCCCGGCGTTCCGGTTCCGATGGTTCGTCCGTCCATTTCCACAGCACCGATCACCTCTGCTGCAGTTCCGGTCAGGAAAAGTTCGTCAGCCACATACAGGTCAAACCGCGTCAGGTCTTTTTCAACGACTTTGAAGCCCTCTTTCTCGGCCAACCGGATAACAACCTGGCGTGTGATGCCGTCGAGTGAACCGGCCTGGACCGGCGGGGTATAGATGACACCATTGCGGACAATAAACACGTTATCACCGGTTGCCTCAGCGACATAGCCGGTGTGGTTGTACATGATACCTTCACCGGCGCCGGACTGGATAGCTTCGATTTTTGCCAGAACGTTGTTAAGATAGTTGAGACTCTTAACCTGTGGCGGACACGACATCGGGTGGTTACGTACACTGGGAACACTGGTAACTTTCATCCCTTTTTCGTACAATTCTTCCGGGTAGAGTTGGACATTGTCGGCAATGATGATGATTTTGCCGTCTTTGCACAGGAAGGGATTGAGGCCAAGGTCACCGATGCCGCGGGTGACAATCAGGCGGATATAGCCTTCTTTTACATCGTTGGCGGCAACCGTCTGTTCCATGGCAGCGGTCAATTCGTCGATCTCCATGGGCACCGGCAGACAGATGACCTTCGCAGACTCATAAAGGCGAACCAAATGCGCTTCGCATTCAAAGATTTTTCCGTTATAGACGCGAATGCCCTCAAACACACCATCACCGTATAAAAGACTGTGATCAAACACAGAAACGACTGCATCCTGCTGGTCCACCAGCCCGTCACCTAACCAGATTTTCAATCCCATAGTAACTCCCGTTGTTTCATCGCTGTTTACGGAAGAACCGTAAAAGCATCATTATCAATGACAGGATTTATAGATTTTTTTCAAAATCCGGTACTCTTATAAAAATCCTGTTTATCCTGCTTGAATTTCGCCTATGCCGAACGCTGTACTTTTCCATCAGACAAATGAATGACGCGGCTGACCTTTTCGGCAATCCGGTCATCATGGGTCACCATGACAATGGTCTGGCCGTCAGCGTTTAGTTCTTTCAGTGCCTCTAAGATACCATTTCCTGTGCGAGAGTCAAGGTTTCCCGTGGGTTCATCGGCTAAAAGCAGCGGCGGCTGGTTGATCAAAGCGCGGGCAATCGCCACCCGCTGACGTTCTCCACCGGATAACTCATAGGGTTTATGTCGGAGGCGGTCTTTGAGGCCAAATCGCTCCAGAAGCTCGCAGGCGCGCGTT
>JANQGW010000192.1 GCA_028282905.1 Sedimentisphaerales bacterium
GCATCCCATCGAAGGCACACCGCTGGGCAATGCCGAAAAACTGCCGCCAAGAGAGATTTTACGGATTGTGGCAATGTATCGCTTCATCCTGCCGAAAACGCACCTGAAAGTCGCCGGCGGCCGCGTCCTAAACCTCCGCGACATGCAAAGCTGGATCTTCCAGGCCGGCTGCACCGCCATCCTAAGCGGCAACTATCTCACAACGGCGGGCAGGTCAGTTGAAGACGACCTCCAAATGCTAAAAGACCTCGGGTTACATGCAATATAATTTTCTATCTGATTGGAGCTACAATGGTGAACTATAGTGATAATTGTGACATCTATGAGTTGCATGATGAAATTTGTAATATGCCATTTAATCAAGCTCGGCTTGAAAAGGCTTTGAAGGCAGTTTGTATTGCTGAAGATTTAAAAAATGAAGATATGATCTATCATTGCAAATGTCTTGTTGGGTATACCTCAATATTCACAAGAGACTATGAACATTTGTTTGATTCTTTTTTGTGGTGTTTAGATTTTTTCAATGAATATCATGAAAACTTCGATCGCGACGATGCTTCTCAATTTTTATGGCTTTATAAATATGTTTTAGATAGTGTACACGAGTATGTTCATCTGGATAGACATAAGATCATTACTTTGCTGGATGTCTATTCGTCTCAATTAAAAAAGTTTGACTTTAGTCAAAGGACCTATTGGTACTACCGAAGCATTATATATGTGGGCTTAGGTTGGACTAAAGAGTTAGGGGGAACGCTGGCTAAGTGGAAAGAATACTCGCGAGATGAAATGAGCGATTGTGAAGCATGTGAAGTATCAAATATGGTTTCAATGCTATGTAGGTTAAATGAATTTGAGAAAGCTGTTGATGAGGCATCGCCGGTTATTGTAGGAAAATTAAGCTGTGAAGAAGAGCCGCAGAGAATTATGTCGGAGTTGCTGTTTCCTCTTTTAGAGCTGAATCGAGTTCAGGAAATGCATAAGTATCAAAAAGAATGTTTGCTGCTTTTAGAATCAAACCGTGTTCTACCTCTGTATTTAAGTTATCATATTGATGTTTTATCTCAGTTAGGTGATCTTGAAACAGCGCTAAAACTGCTCAAGGAACATATTAATGAACTAACTGGTGAAAAAGGTTCTTGGTCGAAATTTCATATATACTTGCATCTTTATAAGTGTATGGACAAGTTGATTGAAAAAGAGACATTGAATATTGAAATGAAAATTTCTGACAGCGTTGGATTTTACCAATCAAATGGTGTTTATGAAACAGAAACGATAAAATCTTATTTATTTCAAAATCTTATTGAAATGGCTTCTAAGCTGGATAAAAGAAGCGAGAATAATTACTTTAAGACAAAACTTAATCATATAGCTTTTGAAGCATAAATATTTTTGATTACTAATTGATATTCTAAAAGGGTAACAAGTGAGAATCATAGCGGGAAGTAAACGCGGCATGCGGCTTTTGCCGCCGAAAGGACAAGACACCCGGCCGATTACCGACCGTGTGAAAGAGGCCCTGTTCAGTATTTTGTACAGCAAGGGCAAACTGACCGACAGTGTCGTGGCCGATCTGTTCAGCGGCACCGGCTCGATGGGGCTGGAAGCGCTCAGTCGCGGTGCGAAGTTTTGCACCTTCATCGACGGCAGTCGGAAGGTCATCGAAATCCTCGACCGCAATATCGAAAAGGCCGAGTTTTTGGCCGAATCCAAAAGCGTCTGTGCCAATATCCTCAAGGTCGGCGCCGCCATGACGCCTGAACACGGCGGCTATGACCTGGTCTTTGTCGATCCACCGTACAAGATGAGCACCAGCTGCGCTGCCGGCTCGAAGGTCGCCGACATGATGGAGCTGATTGCCACCCAAGTCAACAAGGGCGGCATGGTCACCCTGCGAACCCATCTTCGCTCACGCATCGAAGAAGCCTACGGCGAATTGCAGCAGGTCGATCTCCGAGAATGGGGCAACATGAAAATCGCCTTCTTCCAGAAACCAGCTGACGAAGAACCTGCAGATGACGCGGATTTAAATCATGAAGAGGAATAGAAGTTTATATTAGCAGGATTTACAGGATTAACTTATGAAGTTTCAATTATTACTAACGGCACTTTGTATTTCATTACTGTCCGGCTGCGGCGAAAAAGTCTCGGAATCACAATCGCATTATGCAGATTATAACGGGCATAAGGTTCATTATCAGGTCGAAGGCAGCGGCAGCCAAACCATTGTATTCATTCACGGCTGGTCTTGCGATACGGAATTCTGGAAATATCAGACGCCCGCTTTCAGGGATGATTACCGGGTGATTCTGATCGATCTTCCCGGCCACGGAAAAAGCGATGCACCGGAGATTGACTATACACTGGATGCTTTTGCGGATGCGGTCAAAGCGGTACTGGATCACAGCAAAACGGAAAAAGCCGTTGTCGTGGGCCACAGTATGGGATTTGCCGTCGCGTGGCGATTTGCGGTCAAGTACCCGGCCAATACCGCGGGGGTTTGCAGTGTGGACGGCTTCTTCCTGCGAATCCCCGACGACCCTGTAGAACTCGACTCACTAAAGCAGATTTTGGCTATGATGAAAAGCGGATTAAAGAATCCGGATCGAAAAGCGTTTTTAGCCGCGTTTCTTGAAAGCATGTACACCGAAAAAACAACGCCGCAGATCAGAGAGTTTATCATGCAAAAAATGTCTGCGACGTCTAAGCATGTTGGCGACAGTGCCATGCATGACCTTTTTAAACTCGATAACTGGTCAGATTGGCCGGTGACCGACATTCCTGCTTTGGCGGTGTATGTCAACAGCGCCGATTATAAAGACGAGGACCGTGCATTTATCCGCAACCATTTCAGCAACCTGGAATATCATGAAATTGAAGACTACAGCCACTTTTTTATGTTGGAAAACCCGGGTTATTTCAATTCAACCCTGAAAGCGTTTTTAGAGGCGAATTTTTAATCACAATTTCAGCGGTCTTTTATGAGGATATTGGTTTTAAGCGATTTACATAATGAATTCGGGGAGTTTGTCTCCAAAACCCCCGATTGCGATATTGTTGTGTTAGCGGGGGATACTGACCTCGGCAGCCGCGGGGCCAAATGGGCACTCGAAAAATTCAAAGGTGTCCCGGTTGTTTACATCTGCGGAAATCACGAGTTTTACGGCAAGAAGATGTATAAAGTCCATCAGCAGTTAGAGCAGATTACAGAAAAAGAGTCCAGTTTTCATTTCCTTGAGAATAACCAGATTGTCTTGAATCAGGTACGTTTTCTAGGCTGTACGTTATGGACGGATTTTACGCTTTATGGGGAAGACCGGGTGCAGGAGGCAACTTATGAAGCGAAACAGCTTATGACGGATTTTCGGAGAATTCGACTGGGTAAACAGCAGAATTATCGAAAATTAAAACCTCGTGATACTCAATTGTTTTGCTGCCGATCTGCACGTTTTCTCGAAGAACAGCTATCGGTTCCTTTTGATGGGATCACTGTCGTTGTTACACATCATGCACCCAGCCCGCAGTCTCTACCCGGTATTTCAAAAGCCGATGTAATCAACGCCGCCTATTGCAGCAATTTGGAATGGTTGATAGAAAAATACAAACCACACTATTGGATCCATGGGCATATCCATCAGCCCTTTGACTACAGGGTCTTTGAAACACGAGTGCTTTGTAATCCAAGAGGATATACACCTGATACTGTTGATGGTTTTAAGTCAGATTTTATCATTGAGCTGTAAGAAAAGAATTATCGAATGCCGAAGGATGAAAAGCAAATACATTGTCAACTGTGCGGGCGTGCCAAACGGCTGACGTTTCATCATTTTGTGCCGCGGTTTTGTCATTCCAATAAATGGTTTAAAAAGCGTCTCACTCGCGAGCAAATGCAGCAGGGGATCGACCTGTGCAAAGACTGTCATAAATTCCTGCACAAGCAATTCACCGAAAAAGAACTTGGCCGTGAACTGGCCACCCGCAAAGCGATGCTGGAAAACGAAACCATCCGCACCTTCATCCAGTGGGTCCGGAAAAAGAAGTGAACAGAGTCGAAAGCGTCATCGCCCGGTCTTGAAATATCGACTGATGTTGATGATGTGGAGTTAAACCATGAAGCTCATGAAGAGCATGAAGAATAAATAAAAGAACCACCGAGAACGTTGAATGCTTAATTCAAAATTCACCATTAAGCATTCAAAAATGTTTAAATCAGCGTTCTCGGTGGTAAATCATACAGCTATAATACACCCAGACAGTGCTTAGCCGGCGGCGGGTTTTGCTTTTTCCGCGGCCGCAGCTTTGTACTTGTTTAGAGTTTCGGTCATTTCTTTTTCTGCTTCAGCGTTGTCTTTTACCAGACTGACGGCCTTCTGCTGTGCCTTGATGGCCTGAGCGGTCCGGCCGCTCTCAAACAAAGCCTTCGCATACGTATCCAGGACTGCCGGATTCTTGTTCTCACTCAGCTTATTGGCCTTGGCTGCGGCGGCCAGTGCGACCGGCAATTCACGATGTTCCTTTTTGACACGCGTCAAGATATCCCAGGCAATCTGGTTCAGAACATCTGCGGGGGCTTCCTTGATAATATCCTTGGCTAACTGGCGGCTTTCAGCTGAAGGACCATCCTTTTCAATCTTGCCCAGATATTCCTGGTACATGCCCGACAGTTTTTTCATCAGGGCTTGCTGAGCAGCCTGCTTGCGTTCTTCTTCGGCTTTCTTCTTGGCATAAGCGGCGGCGTCAAATGTACCCGCCAATACTTCATCCAGCACACCGTCCATGCCGGCCATCGGATGACCGTTCCAGACGACATTGCCCTTACCGTCCACGATGAAGGCCGCCGGGATGCCGCGTACTTTGTAAGCCTGCATATAATTTTTGGTGGCCGTCTGTTTCGGGTCGGCCGCGACGGTATAGTTCATCTTATCGCCCATCTGATCGACAAACGGCTTGATCTTTTCAAGCGGCTCATTCGAGATGCCGATGATCGTCACTTTCTTGTCTTTGTACTTCTGCTGCATTTCGGTCAGATGCGGAATGCTTGCCTTGCACGGCGGGCACCACGTTGCCCAGAACTCAACGATATACACTTGCCCCGGCTTAAATGTAACCGCCTCACCTTTTACCCATTCCAGATCCTTCAGGGCCGCAGCGGGCTTGACCGAAGGCGCTTCCGGAGCGGCCAAAACAGGGATTGAAACGATAACGAGACTCATCAAAATCATTACAAATAATTTGTTCATCGGTAATCCTTTTCAAAAAATATGAGTTATGGAGGGCCGTTCCCCCCGGAAAAAGCCATTTTTATACTTCAGGCCATCTTACTGATTTTGCTGGGCCGTGACAAGGGTAATTCCAACCAATCTTCAAACAAAACCTTACTGATTGCCGCCGAAAACTGCCTGCGAATCCGAAGTTCTGCCTTATCATTGTCACTAATCCCTTCTTTCAGGATTTCAATTTCCAATCAGCCATGAATTTGTATAATAAGCCATATTAGAATATAGAAGGTTCGGGACGCCAAACCTTTCAAAGAAAATGTCTTTTTTTAGAAGATTATGTCGAATCAGGATGCCGCGTTAAAAATTGTTCGCCGGTTGCGTGAAGCGGGCCACCAGGCCCTGTTTGCGGGCGGCTGTGTGCGCGACCGTTTGTTGGGCCGGGAAGCCAAAGATTACGATGTCGTGACTGATGCGACGCCGCGGCAGGTTGTGCGCTGTTTTAAGCGAACGCTGGAGGTTGGCGCACAATTTGGAGTGGTTGTGGTGCTGGACGGCAGTGAACAGGTTGAAGTAGCCACGTTCCGCACCGAGGGCGGCTACCAGGACGGACGCCGCCCCGGCCATGTCGAGTTCGCCTCGATGAAGGAAGACGCCTCCCGTAGGGATTTTACCGTCAACGGCATGTTTTATGACCCGATTGATGATAAAGTCCTGGATTTTGTCGAGGGGCAGCAGGATTTACAAAAACGCATCCTGCGGACGATTGGCAATCCGGATGAGCGATTCGCTGAAGATTACTTGCGAATGCTGCGGGCGGTTCGATTCGCCGTCAGGCTGGATTTTGCCGTCGAACCGCAAACGTGGGACGCGATCCAAAACCATGCAAAAAAAATCACTGGCATCAGCTTCGAACGCATCGCGATGGAACTGGAGCAGATATTGACGCATCCGAACCGCGCCGAGGGTGTGCGGCTTTTGATGGAATCCGGCTTGGCAAAGGCGATTTTCGACTGCTTCGATGGCGAGTTGGCACAGTCTGGCATCAGCGTCTTACAGAATCTGCCGGAATCGGTGGATTTTCCGCTGGCAATGGCGGCCTTCTGGACGGGCTTTGAGACAAAAGTTTCCTTCAACCACTGCAAACACCTCAAGCTCAGCAATTCGCAGATCAAGCATGTGCGTTTCCTGCTGGAAAACCGCAGTGCTCTGCTGGATGAGGCGTTGCCGTTGTCAACCTTGAAACTGCTGATGCACGAGCCGTATTTCTGGGATTTAATCGACTTCCAGCGGGCGATTCAAGCCGCCAAAGGCGACAGTGCGGAGATTCTGGATACCGTTCGAGAAAGGGCGCTGGCCATCGATGCCGAACACATCCGCCCCGAACCGCTGCTGAATGGCCACCAGCTCATGGACCTCGGCGCCACCGCCGGTCCCATGCTCGGCCAGCTCACCCGCGAACTCTACATCGCACAGCTCGAAGAAAAAATCCACACCCAACAAGATGCCCAACAGTGGACCAAACAATGGCTCCAAAAACATCACGAGGATTAAAATGAAGAACAGTAGCCGGAAGCGCCAGCGACCGGATGGGATTTCCAAGTGATTGACATTGCAATTGAAGCTGACTTGTAGTAAACAGATTGGAGAACAGAATGAATGGAGAACGGATGGTTAATTGCTGTTTCTTTTTGCACAGTGGTTATTACTGTGGTTCTTTTTCAGTCATTCAGAAGAAACCGAGAGCTTAAAGAACTTCGGGGAAGATATCTGAAGAAAATCGAAGGCAGAGAGCAAATCAGTTTCAATGATTTTGCTCAAAAATATTTTCCTGAATGTGACGCGGGGGTTGTTTGCATTATTCTTGAGTGTATTCAGGATTGGTCCGTTGTGTGTATGGATCGGCTGTGCCCTTCGGACCATTTAGCTGAGGATTTGTCAATCGGCAAGCGTCTTGGTATGGAACCGAATCATTTGGTGGCTGATATTGCGGATGCCTGTAAAACGAAGATTGACGATAGTTTTCTCGTCGATTGTTCAGGCGAACTTGGCGATTTCATTCAACGATGCTGTAAGCAAATAGCCTGATTTTGTCATGCCGGGCTTGCCCCGGCATCCGGTTTGTGTTTTCAATTCTTTGCGATAATTGAATTTCAATGGCAAATCCGTGGAGGGGTATTCAGTTGTTGATGCTCTACGCCCCGGATTAAGTCCGGGGTGACATTGAGAGCATTGCGAAATTGTGTCAAATTTAACCATTTCTATGAATTTCATTGCAATCAATGTAATATTTCGCGTATAATAGTTTTTGATGTAATTAGTACCTGTTCGCTGTTATCTAAAGTAGTATTTTTCAGGAGTGGCCAAAATGCAAAGCGAAAAACCGGAAATTATGACAGTACAAGAGGTTGCGGAGTTTTTGCGGGTCTCTGAGCGAACGGTTTATGACTGGGCGACCAACGGGACGATTCCCTGCGGCAAACTCGGTACGACCTGGCGATTTAAGCGTTCTGAGGTGGAAAAATGGGTCAATGAGCAGCTTTCCGGCTCAAAAAAGAGCGTCACCTTCTCGCCGATGGCAATTAAAGATATCCTTACTCCCGAAAACGTCATGCTGCTGGAATCAAACTCCAAAGACGCGGCTTTGCTTGAAATGCTGGAAAAACTGGCTGATAATGGGGTGGTTTCCCAAAAAGAGGCAATTGTCGAGGGCATTTTCCAGCGTGAAAAGCTCATGAGCACCGGCATTGGCCTTGGCATTGGTATTCCCCATGTGCGAATGGACGGCATCGAAGATTTAATGATGGCTGTCGGCCTGACAGCGTCAGAATTGACTGACTACGAATCGCTGGACAATCAACCCGTCCGGCTGATCTTTATGATTCTCGCCGGGGCCAACCAGCACACCCAGCATATCAAAACCATGGCCGCGATCAGCGGTCGCGTCCGCAACACCGTTCTCCGTGAAATGCTGATGCAGGCCGAAGACACGACGACCATTTACGAACTTCTGACACACGGGGGACAGGCCAAGTGAGCGTTTGCAGCAGTTTAGCCATGATGGAAATTCACATCGGCATTCTGGTCCTGTTGGGCGTCGGTGTCCTCGGCGGCGCTCTCGGGGCTTGGTTTTTCCAAAAAATCCGTGTTCCGCAAGTTGTCGGTTATATCGCCTTCGGCATCATTGTTGGTAAAAGCGGTCTCCGTCTTCTCGATGGCGGCGATATTGAAAACCTTCGTTCCTTCACATGGTTCGCCCTCGGCATCATTGGTTTTCTCGTCGGCGGCGAGCTCCAGTTTGAAACCTTCAAAAAATACGGCAAGCAATTCGTCCAGATTCTGCTCTGGGAAGGGCTGGCGGCCTTTTTTCTCGTCGGTATCGCGTCCTTTGGCCTGATCTGGGTTGTTACCGACAACCTGCATGCCTCACTGGCCGCTGGAATTGTGCTCGGAGCAATTGCCTCAGCCACCGATCCGGCCTCAACCGTTGAAGTTCTGTGGGAATATCGCGCCAAAGGCGTGCTGACCACGACGATCATCGCAATCGTCGCACTGGACGATGCGCTGGCAATGACGCTTTACGGCGTCGGCACGAGCTGCGCCGAGATGCTGCTGGGACAGGGCGGTTCGATTCTGGGTCAGCTTGGTAAAATCAGCCTCGAACTGTTCGGCTCAGTCGTCTTCGGTCTCATCGGCGGCGGCGTCATGGTTCTGTTCCTGCGATACGTCCACCAGCAGAAAGAACGGATGCTGGCGATTACCGTCGGAATGCTGCTGTGTATGATCGGCCTGGCTAGTGCACTGCATCTGGACGTAATTCTGGTGACGATGGCGATGGGTCTGCTGCTGATTAACTGCGTACCGCATCGCAGCGAAGAACTGTTCAAGGTCATTCGCAGTTTTTCGGTGCCAATCTATGTGATGTTCTTCGTACTGGTCGGCGCCCGGCTGGGCTTTAGTAATATGCCGCTCTGGCTGTGGGGCGTCGTGGCGATTTATGTCATTGGTCGCAGTGCCGGAAAAATTCTGGGCTGCTTCGTGGGTGCCAAGCTGAGCGGCGCTGACAAAGTGGTGCAGAAATACTCCGGCACCGGCATCCTCGCACAGGGCGGCGTGGCGATCGGCCTGTCCATCATGGCCGGCCAGCATCTGGCCCATATCCAGATCAGCGAGACGCT
>JANQGW010000210.1 GCA_028282905.1 Sedimentisphaerales bacterium
GGCACATTGATAATCCACCGCCGCCTTCGTCGCGACATCGCAGGCGTGCTCCAGCGACTCGGTAAAGACCACCCGCACATCGTAACCCTTCTCTGTCAGATAGTCTTTAAACTGGCAGACAACCCGCTTGCTGCTGGAAGCGCCGCTTTTAGGGTTGACAATATACTGTATGTATCCATCCTGCGGATTCATGATGTTTCCTGTTTTAACGCGGCCGTCATCGAGGCATAGCCCCGCTTCAGGACCGGCTCGTTTTGTAAATTCAATTTTTCAAGAACACCGGCAATCGCCGCATCACTGTCGCCTTCCACTTCAACAAAACAGCCCAACTGCGGCACTTCGTCCAGGCAGACCTCGCAGTCATCGAGATGCCAGACGGTACGTTTCTTCTCTACGGTAATCCGTTTTTCATAACCCAGCGACTCGAAAATTTTCCGGGTCATCTCGGCATTATCAATGCCCGTCTCAAATTCCGGCCGGGATTTATACGGCCCGCCGACCTTGGCGCCTTTAAACGTCACAAACGCACTGTGTTGTCCGTCGATCCATTGGCGGCGAATTCGCAGGCCGCAGTCATTCTTCGCCAGCAGGCCGGCGGCATCCACAAAATACGTATCAACCTGATGAATTTCATGCAGGCAGTCACCGCAAAGCGATTGCAGAACTGCCGCGACCGACTCAAAACCGTCAACTTCAATTTTGGCTTCAATCTCGTGACTCATCGTGTCTGTAAAAACTTACACTTCGGCAAAATAGACAACATAGTTCTTGCCATAATGTTTGGCACATTTAGGACAGGTCGTATAATAAACAAGCTGCTTCTTAATACTCTTGCCTTGGGTCTCAACCCATTCCTGCATTTGCCCACACCAGATTCGGGCGTCTTTGTACGGACCCTCAAACACTTTTGCCACATAGGTTCCGCTGAGCGTCGAATTATCCGCATCGGCGACCTCTTTGGCCACCTCTACATACAGATCCAGACTCCACGGCGATGTATGATCCGATAGTACCAGCGGCGGCTCGGGCGTATAGGCGTCCGCCCTTTCAATTTTTTCACAGCACCGCATCATCGCTTTGCCGAAAGTCAGCGGCATATGAAACAGGCACCGGACCTTGTCTTTGATAAACCGCTTACTGTCCCACTCAAACTCTTTTTCGTCCCACGGCTCAGGATCAAACCGCGGGCAGCATCCTGTTTCAGATTCGTATGGGTTCTTCATTGCGTTTTCTCCTTTATAATCCCCGTATTATCAACAAAGACACTTTTTCACACAATCTAAATAACAATATTCACCAGCCGCGACTTAATCACAATGATCTTCTTCGGCTCGGCACCACCCAAAGCCGCCTGTACCTTTTCACTGGCCAGGGCCATCTGCTGAATCTGCTGCTCACTCGCATCGGCAGCCACCGTAATCTTATCCTTGATCTTGCCGCGAATCTGAACGGCTAATTCAATTTCCTTTTCCTTGACCAGCTCGGCATCAAACGCCGGCCATTCGGCATAGACAAGCGAGTCGTTATGGCCGAGTCTCCCCCATAATTCTTCGGCCAGATGCGGCGCAAACGGTGAAAGAATCAGCACAAATTTCTCCATCGCTTCCTTGCTGCGAACCCTCTGCTTGCTCATATGATTGACAAAAATCATCATCTGGCTGATCGCCGTATTAAAGCCAAAGCCTTCGATATCTTCGGTCACTTTCTTAATCGTCTGATGCAGCACGCGGTTGGTTTCCTCATCGGCGTCCGTATCCTGTACGGAATCAAGGATCTCGCCGGTTTCCGGATGGATCACCAGCCGCCACGCCCGCTGCAGGAATCGGTGAACACCTTCCACACCATTCATCGACCACGGCTTAGCCGCTTCCAGCGGCCCCATGAACATTTCATACAGCCGCATCGAATCGGCCCCGTAGTCACGAACGACATCATCGGGATTAACGACATTGCCGCGGGATTTGGACATCTTCTGGTTGTCCTCACCAAGAATCATGCCTTGATTAACCAGCTTTTTGAACGGCTCCGGCTCGGTCACATAGCCCAAATCAAACAGCAATTTGTGCCAGAACCGCGAATACAGAAGATGCAATACAGCGTGCTCAGCCCCGCCGATGTACAAATCGATCGGCAGCCAGTATTTTTGTTTCTCAAAATCCACCGCGGCATCGGCATTTTTCGGGTCCATATACCGCAGATAGTACCAGCAGCTTCCCGCCCATTGCGGCATCGTATTCGTCTCACGCCGGGCTTTCGTGCCGTCAGCCAAAGTCACATTCACCCAGTCGGCCGCTTTCGACAGCGGCGGCTCACCCGTTTCCGA
>JANQGW010000238.1 GCA_028282905.1 Sedimentisphaerales bacterium
CATCCAAAGCTGAGGGGCACCGCCGGCATGACGTGACAGGGCCACATGCTCAAATCCCATACCATCGCCAATACAGAAAATCACATTGCGAACTTCCCCACTGGTTATGTTCGACAATTTAGCAGAATCCGCCGGCGGTGTATAAAACGCCAACGATTTTCCATCATCCGGTAAATCCGCCATTTTATAGCGAAATACGGTTTGGTTACAACCGCACACAATGACTAATAATCCACAGACCAAAGCTACCCAAAACTTCTGCATATTAAACTGACATTTCCCAATCACACGCTTGCAAAACATAATTAATCCCCTTAATACATCGACAATTTCACAAAATTTACATTCTTCTTAGCCAATTATCACGGAATACCCGTAGATCCTTGATGTCCATATTCCCGTCGCCGGTCAAATCCGCCCCGCCGCAGTGGCCGCAGTTTGTATCCAGTCAATACTGCCGGTGTCTTAAACAAGGTATCTTCCTTTTTCAATACCATGGTAACTTCGATATTCATCAACTGTTCAATCGATAGGCCAAATAAGTTACCGTAACTGTCAAAAGATATCTCTCTATATAATAGCTACCTTGAAGAATTTGTAAGCCAATCTTCCGAAAGAAGTGACAAATCATTGAGGTTGACTATGCCGGACTGGTTTATATCTGCGCCGTAACACCAATCGTTCTGTTCACAGCCATTTGTCTTTAGCCATTGTTCAGACATTGCGATCACATCCGCTAATGTCACTTCGCTGTCATAATTGACATCTCCCCGTACAACATCCGGCCAGTTCCACATGGCCTTCAGATGTAAGACCTCTGAAACTATTTCCGGCTCCACCATCGCCCGGTCATAGACAATGAACTCGGCAATATCAACCGCTGAAAACTCTTTTTCGCCCTCCCCATAAGAACCCAGACCGAATTTGCCCACATAGAGATCAGAAGAACTCAAACCACTGGTAACCAGAACGCCGTCAAGATAAAAATCGTAGCTTCCATCTGTCCGGGAAGTCAATGCAAAAATATGAAAATCCAAATCCCACAGAGGCCCGAAGATATAGCCAGAACCGCCCACCCGGGCAGTGAAATTACTGCCATGTGTCTTGAAACGCAGCCTGTCGCTGCCTGAACTGCTCTGACCGGTCATAATATACTGACCACTGCCTGTATATCTGGCAACCGCAAAAACGGTCACATCATTTACCGGTATATCGACACCATTCTTGCTATCCGGCAGATCCAGCCAGTCATTGCTGCCGTCAAACCGAATAATCGGCTTCCCATTGATAGCATCCGACACATATATCGGCCTTGCGTTATCTGTGATCTGGCGAGCATTATTGCCATTGCCGGAAATATCCTGCCAGACGCCTACAAAGTCCCCGTCAGAGACGCCGACCATACCCCTTGCGTTAAAGTGCATGATTGCATCAGGCTTCGAAGGAAGGCTCATTAGTTCAATGTTCAGCGTCGCCGTATCGCTGCCATCAATATCCGTCGCGCTGACGGTAAAGGTATTCAGTCCCACATCGGATCCTGTTGGCGTTCCTGAGAGCATGCCGTCCGACGCCACATTGAGCCATGCCGGTCCGGACACCTTGGCATACGTAATTGGGTTACCATTGGTATCCGAAGCTGCCCCCGCAATACTGTCAGAATACGGCCAGTTCAAATACCCATCCGATGTGCTGAAAGAGTCCTCTGCGAAGACAGGAGGCGTGGGGCCTACCGCAATTTCTATTGTGGCAGTGCTGCTGCCGTCAATATCCGTTGCGGTTACTTGTAACACATATGTACCAAACGTGTCGAAACTGACATCCGTTCTCGCATTACTGCTGTCTGTAAAACTGGCTGTTCCAGGGCCCGCAACCTGAGTCCAATTAATCGTAACGGGATCCCCGGCAGCATCACTGATCCACGCAAACAGGGGAGTCGATCCCTGACTAGAAACTTGTGGAGCATTCACACTTTTGATGACCGGCTTCAGTGAAGACTGACGCAGTCGCAAAGCATCCAGATTGACCGCATTGGCACCAGGAGATGATAGTTCGATAACATGACTGCCCGCTGTCAAGTCAAGCTCTAATGGATGGGAGTATTGCCAGGAAGTCCAAGAGGTTGTTCTATGGAAAGCCAGATCACTATCGACTGTCAGACCGTCCACCTTTACCTCCAACGCCTCATCGGCATCGCCAAGCGCATAACGGAAATCCAGAATATACGGCGCGTCAGCCGCGATATCCACAAACCAGGAAACAGTACCGCCGGCCTCAGTGTTATAATCGATATAGCCGCTACCGCTATAACCTCCATAATCGTTGGAAACAGTCACTTGGGTAAGCTCGGCATCTTCAGCCTCGTAGCTCACTTGTTCCGTTGTATTTGTATCGTACTGACGCTCTTCCAGGTATCCCATCAAATGCTCAGGTTCATCCGTCATGATGATACTAAAACCTCGGTCAATGGCTGGCCCCCAAACGCCTCTGGGGTCTTTGATAGCGTTACTGTCTAAAAGTCCGCCAAAGTTACTGACAGATAAAGTGAGCAGGTAACATCGAGCCCCTGCCATCCGCAATGCCAGGAGGGTGGGGGCATCAACAGCCGGATTATCAAAGTCACTGAAGCCAATAAAAAACAGCTTCGGTTGGATACCGGTGTCATAAAAGGGCATCCAGTTATCAAGTCCGGCCCCCGGCTCGGGCCAGGTAGCCCCGTTGCGATAGTTTATATATCCGTTAATATTGGCATCGGGATAGCCGGCCAAAATAGTCTCAGCTCTCTCCACACTTGACACGCTGCATCTAGCGGAGCTGACGGCGTCTTTAGCCGACAAAGCCGCTAAGGCCTCGTCCAATGTGACCGCTTTCAAATCCAGGCCCATCATGATACGATCTTTACAAATATCAATCACTTCGTCAAACGTCGGAATCCGTTCGTCTGTCAACGAGCCGGCGGCATCTTTCAACCGGAATTGCTTCAATTCTTCCATTGTGTAAGAACTAACGTAGCCCGAACCATTGGTCGTACGATTAATCGCGGAGTCATGCATCAGGAGATAAACCCCATCGGAACTTTTTCGCAAATCGATTTCGACAGAATCTACTCCGGCAGCAATGCACGCCTCAATAGCGGCGATGGAATTTTCCGGAAGCCCGCCATAACTAGCACGGTGTGCCTCCACCAAAACCTCTTTGGTGCCATTTAGAATGTCTGGGATTGTCGTCCCCAATGACACGGCGGGAACAAGTTCATTCACTAAAATTATGCAAAAAAACAGCAAAGCTCCAAAAAACCTGCATTTAACTCTCATACACAACTCCCTTGAGATTTAATCTGATATTTCCCATTTAACTGGCTTGAACCACACCACAAGCCCGATACTATCAAAATCTTCATATCCAAATAAATATATCATCATTAAGCCAGCACCCAAGAGTAACATTTCATCCTGATACTACCAGCATTAGTCAACCAGCCAATTTTCAACAAAAACCACCAAGTCATTTAGGTCTCCCAACTGAAAACTAAATAAAAAGTACTATCTCTGGACCATGAAAGTCATTCACAAGTAGACAACATTAAGAACCACTTTCAAATCCATCAAAAGTAAGGATATTAAACCATTACTCTTGCTCCCAGAAGCGTCAACTTACTCATCTTACGTCCTATGCAATCCTCCGATATGGCTTTAATAGACCACCGCCGCTCTCGGCAGATAATTTCTCCCTCCCTTGAGGAGGAGGCTCTATCATCTCATTATCTAATCCCTGATGAGGACGCTTGTTTTCCGTCATCACAAGTGGGACAGATATGCTATAATGACCTACATTTAAAGCTCCGGAGGCGGCCTTTGACAATATCGCCATTGACCACTTCATCGATGCGCCAGTAGTACTGCTGCCCTGGCTTTAAATTCTTGGGCGAATAACCCGTTTCCGTCTGACGGCCCCGATACTCCGGTGATATTTTTGTCGCACTCCGGACGGCGTCCGGATCGGTTCCCAGATAAATGTCATGATGCGTAGCGCCTCTGGATTCCATCCATGACAACGGTGTGCCTGGCCCAACGCCGACAGCACCCTGTCGCGGCATTTCGTCATAAGCGTATCCCTGCAGATAGCTCACCAGCCACAACGGGCGATCCGTCTGCAGTGCGTTGATTCCCTTGTCAATCGCCCATGCCCAATGAACAGGTTTCCTACCCGGCTTCGGATCGGGATGAATACGATCTGGTAAAACATTGATAAAAAAACGTGTTCCCCTTTGGCGAATCGCTGCAATATTTTTTGGTTCAAAAACGACATGCCGATCATTATTATAATTAATCTGCAACAATTCAGGATCAAGTAATTCAAGTTCACTCATGATCTCTTCCATAGCCGGCTTTTCTATCCCGGAGCAGGTAATCTTAAATGCGATATTTATGCTGGCCAGATCAATCCCTTTGGATTCGAAAGTCTCTTTTACACTCTGGGCGCTACCGGTAGCTCGGAACATTGCATGATCGACCGTACCGGTCTTTTCCAGCACACGCATACAATCGATAATGTACTTTGGATAGGATTTATCGAGGTAAACCATACACTTGTTTTTCACTAAAGTCATCGCTTCTTCCAGCGTAGGAACCTGTTCATCTGAGATTGCTCCGTCAGGATTTTTCATCCGCAACGCCTTGATTTGCTCTAAGGTTAACTTGGACACATAGCCTCGGCCGTTAGTCGTGCGGTTTACCGTGCTGTCGTGCATGAGAACCATCACGCCATCTTTGGTTTTTTTGACGTCAATTTCAATTATATCGACATTATGATCGATACAACTCTGAATGGCCGCAATAGAATTTTCAGGATAATTACGCCAATCTGCTCGGTGTGCCATGACCAGGACTTTGTCGCTATCAGAATCAACGAACTCTTCATAACCTGAAAATGCCGCAAAAGGCGACTGCGTAAAAGTTATAACAGCAAAACATAATAATAAAAAATGCGATTTTAATCGAGTTATCATTTTTTCTTGTTCCTTTCTAAATTAACTTCTTCCATACTATACATTCATCGTCTATCTATTAAAAACTGTGAACGATTACATCACATGTTTTTTATTACATCATAACGCCCCTTAAAGGAATCGCTTGATGGTTAGAAACCCCCTCAAAGACTGCCAGCAACGCTTACTTGTTCGTAAAAGCAGCCTTGGTATTCTTGATCCCCTACAGAGCATTGGTAATACCATCGACCCGGCAGTCAGAAACAGTCGATAAACACCTCTCCCATGAAGTCACTCTTGTTAAGGCAATATCCTAAGCTCCTCAGTCTTATCGCACATATTATGTACCTCTCCAGTGATCCAGCGAGAATGGGCCGCTCAATAGCCTGTTGGAGTCTGACCACTGAACTCACGCTCTCTGTTAATATCTACTTAAACAACAGTTTCATCTCCCATACAATCTTTCATAAGTTTTTTTACATCCTGTGAACTTATCAAATTATTCGAAGAGGTCTATTCTCCATCCAAAGCTTGAGGAGTATCAATATATCTATTCAGACTCTCATCGTTTAAATATTATTCAACAGGGCACTTAGCTGACTGACAAGAGCAGCATTTTCAGGTTCATAAGCAATATTTATATTTTCATCCGGATCTATCAGATGGTCGTACAGCATTTTACTGCCACTGGTCCACTCGGTATAAAGGTACCGGTCGGTTTTGACGGCTTCTCCGGTACCCCATCGGCTATAAACAGCTTCTTTCCAAGTTATATCTGGATTTTTCATCAGAGGTACGAAACTCTTACCGGCAAGTGTGTGGCTCGTTGGCTTCGGAAGGCCTGTTAATTCACACAGACTCGGGTAAATGTCAATAAACTCACAAAGGGCCTCTGTACGAATATTTTTTTTAAATCCAGGTGCCCGGACAATCATTGGCACCTGCAGAGCATTTTTCAACGTGTTGTGTTTACCCCAGAAGTTGTGTTCCCCCAGATGCCATCCATGGTCACCCCAGATGATAATAATTGTATTCTCATCCATCCCAAGGGCTTTTAATTCGTCCAGAATCTTTCCAATCATCGCATCAATGTAGGTAACACAAGCATAGTAGGCGTGTCGGGCCTGACGATGAAAATCTGTATCCGATGGCCAGCCGCTTCTCTCAGAATATCGAGTTATCTCGGTGGAATTACTACATTCACTGGGTTTATTGGCCGGGAGATAACGGTTTTCAGCAATTTCGATTTGCTGAGGATACATGTCAAAATATTTTTTCGGTGCATTAAACGGTAAATGTGGCCGGGAAAATCCGCACGCCAGAAAGAAGGGTTTATTCTTCTTCTTTAAGCGACGCAAATCCTGGATCGTTTTCATGGCAACCTTACCGTCCTCATAGGCATCATCGGGGACATCCGCATCTTCCCAGTAAGGCCCGCGCCCTGTGCTGGAAATATAATTTGCCGAATCCGGATCCAGCCAGATTTTATCAAAATTAGCCTTAGCCCAATCTACACCGTCGTTGTCATAATCATACGCCCGCCATGGTATTTCGCTCCAACTGTCGCGACTGTCGTTAATATAGTGGAATATTTTGCCATTGCTAACAGCATGGTATCCATTATTTTTAAAATGCTGCGGCAGTGTATTAGCAGTAGGTGCATGCTGATCAGCTCGCGAACCCGCAGATGTAAAACGCGAAGCAGTTGGGCGCAGCCCCGTCAGGAGACTGGCACGGGAAGCACCGCAAACCGGTACCTGACAATACGCACGATCAAAGACGGTGCCTTCAGAGGCAATTTTGTCAATATTTGGTGAAATGGTTTCCGGGTGGCCGTAACAGCCCAGTTGTGTACGAAGATCATCAACCGCAAAAAAGAGTATATTGGGCTTGTCGCCCAATTTGATGTTTAGTACATCATTCGAAAAGATAGACTGAGCGGCAAAAAGTGAGCTTGAAGCAGCGGCACCGCCAGCAACAGTTGCAAGATTTCGCAAAAACTGACGACGGGAAATCTTATTACACATATTAAAAATCCTCTCTCTTTTGAGTTTATAGTTCACTAAGCCATTCAAACGCGATTGCCACAAAATCCCCCAAATCGATCCGTCCGTTCGGCTGCGGGTCTGCCGGTATCTCCAAAGGAACCAGCGGCTGGACCACAAAAGTCCCACCACCTGCCAAATAGACGATCTCACTTTGTGTTAACGCATAAGAATACACACGGAAATCGTCCATTTTTCCCAAATATTTGCTCGATTGTCCGTCGGCGCCCACTCCAATTCTGCACGAGGACAAATCCATGTCCTCCATCGAACCAAATGCATTTATAGCTTCTGTCATTAATACGCCGTTTTCATAAATCCACATTCTTCCAGTAACCGAATTTTTAACAAAAGCATAATGGTTCCACCGTATAGAGACTGCCTGAGGTCTTGCTGGTTCCCAATTTAATGAATCGTCCATTCCTGAAAAACTTGTCGTAAATTCAAACGGTGTCAGAAATTGCGGCCACTCATCTGAATCGGCATAATGCCAGAATGAGATTGTAATTTCCTTATCAATACCCGTAAAAGCCGTTTGAGGTATTTTCACCCAGAATTGGCTGTCAAAACAGATACAGCCGCTTCCATCAAAACCGTCACTTTGCCAATTAGGAGTTGGATCATAACCAGCGGACTCTACCGTTGCATTATTCCTATTTCCGCTGGAATCAGATACATTTGCAGTGCTCCCTGTTTCATCAAAGGCGTAATGAATCAGCAACTGTCCATCGTTCGGCAATGAAGCAGTCACTGTTTGCTCTTGAAGCAACCAGTGCTCGGCAAGAGCCATGACGTCGCCCATATCAACAGTGCAGTCTGAATTAAGGTCCAGATGAGATAATCCCGACTCGCATTGGTGTTCTACAATGCGAATTTCATCAAACCTAACCGCCCCTGAACCGCCTGGACCTGAGGGTGATTCCGGGCCTATCCCTAAAGCAATTTCTGTTATGCGGGCAAGATCAAGCCCTGTAAAACTATTTAGCGGTATTCGTACTTGGATCCAATCGGCAGATTGAGTAACTACTGAATCTGATATCCTAAATGTATTGCTGGTTGCTGAACTGTCGGATAATCTCACATAAATCTCATCGGCATTCGAATCGCCCAGATACCAGAAGGAAAGATCCACATCGGTCACATCCCAGTCCTGAACACTATCAAAAGTGTATTGCACTTCGGAATAATATGGCAATTGTGTATTATCGAAAGCCACATTCATATAAAACGCCAAGTACTGTGAAATCGAAGAACCAGTTGAATTAACATTGCCGTCACTCCAGTGAGCAATCAAACCCGGATCGTTCAATTCATAATCAAAATCATCAATAATCCCAACCAAAGATTCAGCGGTTGTAAAACTCCAAACAGGCCCGTTAGTTGTCCCATACTGATTGACCGCGTCGATCCGCCAGTAATAGGTTGTATTCCAAGCCAATGAGGATGGTGAAAAGACAGTGGCTGTCTGATTGCCCACGAATTCAGATGAACTCGGACTTGGATTTGTCCCAAAATAAACATCATGTGAATCAGCACCCGAACCAGCAGTCCAACCCAGATTTAAACTCGGGAAGAAGGATACATCTGTAGCGACATGAGAGGGTTGTGGATTAGTGACCACAGAAGGTGGATTTTCTCCTTCGCTGAGAACGACATTACTGTAAACAGATTCACCTGTAGGGGAAACCACATCATGATCGTTGCTAAAAAACAGATACTGCATCGTTCCGGTGTAATACTGCCCGATGGGGATCACATAGTGACGTGTCTTCGGAGCATCAATTGCATAATTTTTATAATCAATAATAATACTTGTTCCGCTATCACTCTGTGTTCCATATAACTTAAAACGGTTGCCCTGCTGTATCGTCAGATCTTCATCCATACCGATCGCATGTTCTTCTGCCTGAACACTGCTTTGAAAATCAAATTCCAAAACAGTGTTATTTGTAATCGTATAGGGATATTGGATGCATTTCCAGACATTGCCGGTCAGGTGCAGTGCGGCGCCGCCGTTTTCAACTACTGTGCTTCCAGTACCATCCTGGTCTCCTCCATAGCTCTGTATGGTGTGTTCATTGAAATTAATTGCTGCTAACGTAAAATTTGCCATAAATATTGTGATTAAGTATATCAACCGACAATCGTTCGACATCATTAGCATCTTCCTATTCCGTAAGATAGCAGTACACAGTCTGACACAGCAACGCAGCAGACTTTGCTGTTTGTATTTATCAATTCGATTGCCCACCAACCATTCGCACTCGTTTCTGTAATTCAAATGCATCGTAAATCTCTACCT
>JANQGW010000073.1 GCA_028282905.1 Sedimentisphaerales bacterium
CCCTTGCAGGCTTTCGGCCCGTAAACGGCCGGCAACTTCCTCGACCTGTGTCAGCAGAATCGACAGCAGGGCGTCTTTATCGGCTATATCGGTTGCAAAGGTCTGCTCTGACGAGATGCTTTTAGCCTGACTTTCGGATTCGACGGGACGTTTGTCAATGCCGCGGGCAAGGTTGAGAATATGGTCGGCTTGATTGCCAAGAATCTGGCTCAAGACACCCATCGGGGTTTGTCGTAATTGCAGAACGGTTGTAATGCCGGCGTTTTTCAGAGATTTTCCCGTGACTTTTCCAATGCCCCATATCCGACGGATATCAAGTGAGTCCAGAATAGCTTGCTTGTTTTCAGGGGTGATGACGACAAAACCGTCCGGTTTGTCCAGATCGGAGGCCAGCTTGGCGAGAAACTTATTTTCCGCGATGCCGACCGAGGCGACCAGGCCGCATTCGCTGAGAATGTCCCGTTTGATCCGGCGACCGATAGTCTCGGCGGTTCCAAACAGTTTCAGGCAGCCAGTGACGTCCAGAAATGCCTCATCGACCGACAGCGGCTCGACGTCGGGCGTATAACGATGGAAGATTTTGCGGATTTTCCGGGACATTTCGACATATCGTGACATCCGCACCGGCAGGAAAATGCCATTTGGACACAGACGGTGAGCCTGAGAAGCGGGCATGGCACTGTGAACCCCGAATTTGCGGGCTTCGTACGAGGCGGCGCTGACCACGCCCCGGCTGTCCGGCGAACCGGCGACAATAACAGGCTTGCCCTTTAGCTCAGGGTTATCCAACTGCTCAACCGAAGCATAAAACGCGTCCATGTCCACATGTATAATCTGCCGTACCTGCATAAGGCTTATTATAACGGAACCGTGGTCGCACCGGAATTTTTTTGCCACAGATTAACACAAATATAAGAAACCGTCAGTCTTCGCTCTTCGAGCTACGACTCGACAGGCAGATTTCGCAGATTATTACAGATTTTTTATCTTCAAAGGGTTTATTTTTGTTTGCGAAGCTTGTTGACGGTTTCCGCTGAGATATTGGATTGTTTGAATTTTATCAGTTCGTCCACGGTCAGCGGTTCATAATCCGGATTGGCGAAGGCCTTTCCGTAGTTACTGCCGATGTGATACTGTTTAAGTTTATACAGGTCATCAAGTGACAGATTGTAGCCCGCTTTTTTCCACATCCCTGCTTCTGCGGCACTGAGATGCCGTTGTTTAATCCAGTAAAGCTGTTCAAGGCTTAAGTCATATCCGGCCCGTTTCCATTGGGTGGCATTCTGTGGCTTGAGGTGCCGTTGTTTGATCCAGTAGAGTTGTTCAAAGTCTAAATTGAAGTCGGCCTGTTTCCATTCGACAGCGTTTTGCGGGTTGAGATGTCTCTGTTTGATCCAGTAAAGCTGTTTGATATCAACGTCATATCCGGCTTTTTTCCAGTCGGCTGCCATATTCGGGTCGAGATGTCGTTGCTTGACCCAATAAAGCTGTTCGAGATCGAGTTGATAGCCGGCTTTTTGCCATTGTTTTGAAACCTCCGGCTTAAGGTGTCGCTGTTTGATCCAGTACACGGTTTCGAGGTCAACATTATGACCGGCGTTTTTCCACTCTGTGGCCATCGCGGCAGAGAGGTGCCGTTGTTTGGCATAGACCAGTTTGTCGGCCGAAAGGTTATAGCCGGCGTTTATCCATGTGAGTGCGTATTCGACCGACACATGATACTGGGCCAGTTTAATAACATTGTCGGCATTAAAGCGATAACCGCTTTCGATGAGCTTATTAATATCGTCTGTTGTCAGGTTATACTCAGCCAGTTTTGCCGCTTGGGCGATATCGAATTCGACGCTGCAATCGGCATAGGCAATGATCTTTTGCGGATCGGTGTTGCGTATAATCAACGAGAGTGTGTCTTTAAGGCTGGGCATTGCCCCGAATGCATTCTCGATTCTGGCTGTTGCATCTTTATTGATATCAATTGTAACCGTTCCGTATGACCGAACTTCATTATTGAAAAATGAACTGTCAGCTTTGCCAAGCTGGCCGTTAAAGTTTAGACTGCCCAATCGGCTTTCAAAGGAAATGGTTACCGGCTCACCGTCTTGTTTAGACTTCGGCCAGAGAATGTTCATTTCATCGCTGGAATGGTGTGCTCGGCTGAGATACCTTCGGTTTTCATCGCCTTGCTCTGTGTAAAACAATTGCAGATTGATAGGGCTGTGTTTCGGTTTCGGATGCCATGTATTTGGGCTGAACCATGCTCTTTCGATGATTTCATCACCTGCAGGCAGGCATTCCATGTCGCCTTCCTGAAGAGCGATTTCGATTCGTGGGTCACTGCTGTGATGGCTGTTTCTGCGGCCCATCAACTCGGGTTTGCAGCCGCTGAAGATTGCGGTTATTGCCAGTAATCCCAATAAAGCCCAAGCTCGTTTATCGACGGCACTTTGCATGAATTCTTCCTTCCAATAAAGTTTGATTGTTATCCTGTCACAGGGTAAGACGTGACAGGATGCAATTTGTTACAAAAAAAACGATTTTTTTGGCAGGATTTACCCGTCTTCGCTATAAGCTGCGGCGAGGCAGACGGGATTAACACGGATATTTCTGTATTTTTCAGTATCCTCGGTGTCTTCAGTAGTTGGTATTTACTACTCTTTCGACCAGATGCGGGTGTTGAGGTTGAGCTCATCGATTATACTAAGAGCAGATTGCATATCCTGAAAATATTCGCAGGCTGCGGTGTAATCGACCTGATTTCCATCTTTAGGTTCAAACAGTTTTCTGTCCAATGAAACAGCGATATAGACGTTTGACTTATAAAAGGATAAATGGATTTGAGTTTTTCGCTTTTCTCGCAGGTCGAGAATCCGTTTCATCAATGCGGGAGTCAAAATATAGCGTGCTTCGACCTGATCGCTGCCATAAACAACAAACTCTTTTTCAAATTCACTGTCTTCAAGCTGAATCAGTTGACTGCGTTGCGGGTTCATAGCCTGTAGTTTTTTGCCGAAGCGGCCGAATATTCTTTCTGCTTTATCCGGCAGTACAACGGTTTGACCGTGAAATTCCTTATTGAAATCTGCGATCATGAACAGTCCTTTGAAGATGATCTCGGTTGAATCGTCATCGCTGTAAGACACATCTAACTCCGAACACTCCATTGCTGTTTGGCCTATGATTCCTGTTATGAGGTCATCACCTTTAAAGCGGTTGTGCCTGTTCAGAAACAGACCGGATTGGCCAAAGGCATATTTGTCAATATGTTGTTTGGGGTAATATTCAAGTGTTGGGTTGATGAAATACAGTATTTTTTGAATGAATCGACATTTAAACTGAGCATTGAATTGTCGCCATATACAGGCTAACAGTAATCCGACCGTCAGTAAAAAACCGTTTACAGCAACAAGTAAGATCAAGATTGTTTTTCCTGCGTTTGCGGATTCTCGCCAGTTTGGGAACAATAAGAGCCAGAGAGTTATCCAGAAAAAAATTGCTCCGATGATTGCGATAGTTGATTTTCGAGACCTCATTTTACGGTCTTTTTCTACGAGTTTGATTTCCGGCATTAACTCACTGTTGTAAAACTCTTTGAACTCGTCGTGGATTCTCATGGATTATTCCTTCGACCAGATTCGGGTGTTGAGGTTGAGGTCTTCGACGATAGCGACGGCCAGGCTCAGGTCGCGGGCGTAGTCGAGGATTGGCTCAAAATCCATGATGCTGGACATGACCTTCGGCTCGAAGAGATTTTTGGTCATGGGCAGGGCGACGTAAACGTTTGAACCGGTGAATGACAGGTAGATTTTGGTGCCGGTTTTGCGTTTGAATTCCAGAATTCGCTGCATCAGGCTGGTTGAGAGGATATAACGTGCCTCGATCTGGTCGCTGCCGTACACGACGAACTCCCGCTCGAATTCCACATCTTCCAGTTTGATCAGGTCATCGCGGCTCATGTTCCACGATTGCAGCATTTTACCGAAGCCGCCAAACAGTTTTTCCGCGGTGTCCGGCAGCACGACGGTCTGCCCCTTGAAATGTTTGTTGAAATCGGCGATAAAAAACAGGCCTTTGAAGATGGTGTGCCATTCGGTCTTGCGGTCCTTGCCAGTGCCGGAACTGGTTTTGTATTCGGCGTGGATCTCGGAAAAGGCCACCTGCGTTTGGCCGATGGTGCCGTCAACGCGGTCCTCGCCGCGATAACGGTCGATACTGTGTTTGAACAGGGTCGAGGTCTTAAAGGTTTGCCGGTCGATCAGTCCCTGTGGGCTGTAGCGCAGACCCGGCTCCAGAAACGTAATAATCTTGCTGATGATGCGCTGTTTGAACTCGGCCTTGTAGCCTTTGCTGATAAAGGAAAAGGCAATCCCGCCAACAATGGCGCCGCCAACCAGAAAGAAAATCAGGATAAAGGGCGGCCCGCCCTGGGCCATGACCGCTCCGGCGATGACCAGCCCCAGCACGGCGACAACACCAACAGCGATGAGGCTGTTGATCATGACCTGTTTGCGTTTGGCTTCCAACTGACGCAGCTCGGCGACCAGTTCCGTATCGTAAAATGCTTTGAGTTCTTCAAGAGTTTTCATAGTTTAGCCACAGATTAACACAGATTTTCACAAATATAGAAACCACGGATTTCGCGGATTTACACGGATTATGAAAAAATATATTTCTTCAGTGTCCTCGGCGTCCTCGGTGGTTTATCTTTAATCATGACAATAAATGTCACCCTTTTGACCAGATTCGAGTGTTCAGGTTTAGATTTTCGACGAGGCCGAGAGCCATTTGCATGTCCCGGAAGTATTCACAGGCCGCGGTTTCATTGACCTGGCTGCCTTTTTTCGGCTCAAACAGGTCTCTCAGCAGCGGAATCGCCAGATAGACCTTGGAATGGCAAAAGGCCAGGTAGATTTTCGTGTTGTGTGTTCGGTGCAAATCGAGAATTCGTTCCATCAGGTCCGGCGACAGGATATAGCGCGCCTCGACTTGATCGGAGCCGTAGACGACGAATTCCTTTTCAAAGTCCGGGTTGTCGAGTTGAATTAATTCCTCGCGTCTGGGATTAACCGCCTGCAATTTCTTGCCCAGGCGGCCAAGAAGCCGTTCGGCAGTATCCGGCAGCACGACGGTGCGGCCTTTAAAGTGTTTATTGAAGTCCGCGATGAAAAACAGGCCCTTGAAGATGGTTTTTGAGCTATATCGGTCGCGATAGAAAACGTTCAGTTCGGAACACTTCATCGCTGTTTTGCCGATTGTGCCGACAATGACATCATCGCCTTTATAGCAGTTGTATCGCTGGAGAAAAAGTTTTGATTGGTCAAAAGCAGCCCGGCTGATTTTCTTTCGTGGGTGATAGTCGAGTGAGGGGTTGATAAAGTGCAGGATTTTCTGAATGACGCGGCGTTTAAAGAGATTTTGGAAAAGACCCCAGATGAGTTTCAGCAACAGCCATGCCGCCGCGATGGCAACGCTGCAGCAGAATGCCAGTAATGTCCAGACGTCAGAGTCATCGCCCATGGGATAAAGATATTTGGCCCAGACGACGGCTGGACAGAGCAGGATCAGTGCTGAAAACACCACTGACAGCAGGATAAACCATTTTCGCAGTTCCTCTATCCGCCGTAATTCGTCAAGCAGGTCGGATTCGTAAAACGTCTTGAACTGTTCATGTGTTTTCATTGCCATTCCGTTTTTAGCCACAAATTAACACGAATTTTCATAAAAAAGAGAAACCGCGAATTTTGCGGATTTTCACAGATCATTCAAAATTTAACATTCAACATTCATAATTCGTTTTACTCTTTGGTCCAGATTCGGGTATTAAGATTGAATTCTTCGACGATGCCGATCATTAGCCGCAAGTCCTGGAAATAGCGGAAGGTCTGGACGTAATCGACGAGGCTCTTGAAATAAGCCGGTTCAAACAGGTTTCGCCGGCAGGGCACCGCGATATACAACATGGAATTCTTGAATGACAGACAGGTCGAGTCGCCGGTTTTCTTCTCGAATTCGAGGATTTTGTCCATGATCGCCGGCGTCAGGACGTAGCGGGCCTGTATCTGGTCACTGCCGTACACAACAAATTTCTGTTCAAAGATCGCATTGTCCATTTTTATCAACTCACCGCGGAGGGCATTTCTGGATTGCAGCATTTGACCAAACCGCCCGAAATATTTTTCAGCCTTATCCGGTAGTACCAGCACCTGCCCGGTAAAATCCTTGTGAAATTCGGCCGCGAAGAACAGACCTTTGAATACTGTTTTTTTACGTTTGTTCAGCAGTGAGAAAATCGAATCGTCCGATTCCAGCATGGTGTTCAGCAGCGAGTCCTCATTTTCTTCGACATACTGGGCCTTGACTTCGGAGAATTTGATTTCCGTTTTGCCGAGGGTACCGCTGATAAGGTCTTCGCCATCGAATTCGTTGACATATCGCTGAAAGATTTCGGCCCGTCGGAATGTGTAGAGATCAATCGACCCTTCGGGGCTGTAACTCAGGCCGGGGCCGAGAAAACCGATTAGCGGTTTGATAATCATTCGCTTGAAGTCAGCCCGGTAGTGCCGTCCCAGAAAACGGCTGGCGCCCCAGGCAATGCCGACACAGGACAGGCAGGCGACCGAGATAATCGTGATGGTCGGAAAATGTTCAGACAAGGCCGGCCCGATGAGCAGTGTCAACACCGGTGTGAGGATTGCGGTGACGATGACAGTCTGGATGAGAATGCGTTTACGGACTGCGTCCAGCTCCAGCAACTCGGCCAGAAGTTCGTCACTGTAAAACGCTTTGAAATCGTCATAGTTTTTCACTTTTTTCAGCCACAGATTAACACAGATTTAGACAAATATAGAAACCACGGATTTCGCGGATTTACACGGATTATGATAAAATATATTTCTTCAGTGTCCTCGGCGTCCTCGGTGGTTATTATAAAAGTCCTCCGACTTGCGGCTTTTCGCGTTCGTCCGCTTCGATCTGGAAGAGTTCTTTTATTGTAAAACCGAACATCCCCGCGATGATGTTGGTCGGGAACATCTGCACGGCGTTGTTGTAGTCAGTCACCGCGGCGTTAAACGCCCGCCGGGCCGCGGAAATCTGTTCTTCCAGTTCGTTCAGCGTTCGCTGCAGGTGCATGAAATTATCCGACGCCTTTAGGTCCGGGTAGTTTTCCACGGTCGCCCGCACCACGCCCAGAAGCTGCATGAATGAATTTTCCAAGCCGACTTTCTGGTTTTCGCTCATTTGGCCGCTCATAGCTTTCGAGCGTGCCTCGGTAATGTTTTCAAAAAGTGTCCGCTCATGATCGGCATAGCCCTTGACCGTCGAGACCAGATTCGGAATCAAATCCCAGCGTTTCTTCAACATCGCGTCCATCGTGCCGAAGATGTTATGAACCTGGTTGCGTTTGCCGACCAGCGAATTATACATCCCGATGGGGATGATGAGAAAAATCCCTACAATGACCGCTGCAATAATCAATCCCGGCATAAAAAACTCCTTAAACTGTATGAAAAACCGTCCTGTCGCTCAAACCATACCCCATCGGCCGCCATTCGTCAATACCATAGACGCCGAAACCGCCAAACTGTTGCAGACATTGCCGTGAATTTTCGTTGACCAAAAGTGAGAGGGGTGATAGTCTATACTGCGTTAAGAACCTGCTATTAGGAGCCAACAATGGAAACACTGCCTCAGTTACAATTGTCTGAATTTCAGAGAGCGTTGACGCCGCAACGATTGCTGGTCTCGAAAGTGATTGCTTTTGCCTTATTCATGGGAGTGACGCTGTTTTTGGGAATCGTCTTGTTTCTCTATACCAGAAACGAGGCGGCTGAAACGCCGGAAGATTCATTGCTGTCACTATTGTCGCTTGCCCATGGAGTTTCATTCGTCGTGTTTACGTTTATTGCCAATAGCATGTATCGTATGTTTGTTACCCCAAAGGGATTGAATAAACCCGCCGAGCCGCCGGAGGGGATTAGCCCGGGAGAATTCACGCCGGAACTGCGGTGTCAGATGCGGATTTTCATGGGATTTGTTCTCAGGTCAGCGATCATGGAAGGGATGGCGATGTTCGGAGTAATTATCTGTCTGCTGGGGGTGATGGAGGGGCAGATTCATTTGCAGCCGGTGTACTGGCTGAATTTACTGTCTTATATTTTCTTTGTCATGGTGATGCTGTGGACGTTTCCGACGAAGGAGCGGCTGGAGAGGATTTTTCAGGAGCGATTTTTGCAGACTGATTTTCGAGTGTGATAGGGTTTTACCACGAAGGACACGAAGAGCACGAAGTTTTTTAGACAGGATTTTTAAGATATAAAATTTTTTAGGAGAGAGCCATGATTGAGGTTAAGGGGATTAATGCGGTTAGTTTGGTAGTTCGGGATGTGGAGGCTTCTTTGCAGTGGTATCGAGAGAAGCTGGGGTTTGAGAAATTATTTGACGATGCGCCCAATTCGCCGAGCGTGGTGATCGGCCGGGGTGGTGTGGAGGTTGTGCTGCGTCCGCTGGAAAATCCGGCAGAGGCAACGAATGTCAATACCAAAGAGCAGGCCTGTATTGCGATATTGGCGTTTGAGGTGGAACCGGATCAGTTGGACAAGGTTGAGCAGGTTTTTATAGAAGATGCCGATATTGTCCAGCTGGATGAGCACCCGAAATACCGCAGCCGGATCGTGGAAGATCCGGATGGTCACGCCATTGAATTTTATGCGAATGTTGGATAGATAGAATTTACCACGAAGGACACGAAGATCACGAAGGTTTTATAAAAGGCTTTCTTCGTGGTGAAATTAAGGTTATAAAAAAAGCCCGGCCTGAAAATCAGGTCGGGCTTTTTGTTTTATTAGTCGAGCAGAGGTGATTAACCCTGGTCGGCTTCCTTTGCTTTCTTGTAATGCTCGATGACCTGCATCTGTACGTTCGGTGCGGTCGGCTCGTAGTGGCTCAGTTCCATCGAGTAGCTGCCTTGGCCGCCGGTGACGGACTTGAGCTGGCTGTTGTAGTTGGATACTTCACTCAGCGGTACCTGTGCCTTGATGATCATCATGCCGCCGGGCAGCATTTCCTGACCGCCGACGCGACCGCGACGCGAGGCCATGTCACCGGTGATGTCACCCATGTTTTCAGCCGGGATCGTGATCTCGATATTGACGATCGGCTCCAGCAGTACCGGTTTGGCCTTTTCCAGAGCATCCAGAAACGCGCCTTTACCTGCTGCACGGAACGCCACTTCTTTGGAGTCCACCGCGTGGTATTTGCCGTCATAGACCGAGACAACAACGTCCTGCATCGGGAAGCCTGCGAGGAACCCACCGGCCATGACATCATTAATGCCCTTGAGGATTGCCGGCTCAAACTGCCCCGGAATCGATCCGCCGAAGATATCCCATTTGTATTCCAGGGTCGGGTCGGAGTCACGCTCTGCCGGTTCGATGCGAAGATAAACTTCACCGAACTGACCGGCACCGCCGGACTGCTTTTTGTGACGATAGTGACCTTCAGCCTTGCCGGAAATCGTTTCACGATAGGGGATTTTCGGGGGCTTGGTGTTGACGTGCACTTTATAGTGATTTTCCATCTTCGACAGCATCACCCGCAGGTGCAGGTCGCCGAGACCGCTGATAACCATTTCCTTGGTTTGCAGGTCATGCGTGATGGTAAAGCAGGGGTCTTCGTCGGTCAGTTTTTGCAGCGCTGCGCTGAGTTTGTTTTCTTCACCGCGTGCGGTCGGTTCCAGTGCCAGGCCGAACATCGGTTTCGGAATGGCCGGGCCGATGAATTTGCCGGCCATTTTACCGTCATGGACCAGATCACCGAGCTTGAGTTCGTCGATTTTGGCCAGTGTGATAATGTCGCCGGCAACGCCTTTGTCCACATCGCTGGTGTCTGCGCCCTGCAGTTTCAGGGGGTGACCGATGCGGATGCCTTTTTTGGCATCATTGATAAACAACTGTGTGCCCGCATCCATTGATCCGCTGAACAGGCGAATGGAGGCGTATTTCATGTTGGATCGCGGGTCGAAGCCGACGCGGAAAACCGTACCGGCCAGCGGGCCGTTCGGATCGGCCTTGACGGGCGTTTCGGTATCGCCGTCTTTGAGGATGGCGTCAGGAGCGTCCGCCGGAGAGGGCGTTTCCTTGGCGATCAGGTCCAGCAATTCCTTGATACCGGTTTCCGTGCGTGCATTCGTGAAGACGATTGGGATCACCGTGCCGGCTTCCATGGCCTTGGCGAATACGCCTGCGACCTGTGCGGGGGTGATTTCTTCGCCGCCGAGGTAGCTTTCCATCAAATCGTCATCTGCTTCGATCACGCTTTCGAGAATATTCGTGTGAGCATCCGCAATGTCTCTGACGGGAGACTCGCCTTCGGTATTGACAATACAGTCGATGACGGCGGTTTTGTCCATGTTCGGAACGTTTGCACAGCGGCACTGACTGCCGAAGGTTTCACGGATCTGTTCGACCAGTTCCGTCAGGTCCACATTGTCAGCATCCATTTTGTTGATGACAATCATCGGAGCTTTGCCGGCTTTTTGGGCGGCCTGGAACAGCTTGCGGGTATTCATTTCGATGCCCGCGGCGGCGCTGATAACGATCACAGCCGTTTCAGCGGCGGTAATCGGAAACAGGGCAGACCCGACAAAATCCGGATAACCGGGGGTGTCGATGATGTTGATGGTCTTGCCTTCGTAGGTGACGTGTGCCAGTGCAGAGTGAATGGAATTGCCGCGTTCTTTTTCTTCGTCGTCATAGTCGCAGACAGTATTTTTCTCGTCGATGTTTCCAAGACGGTTGATAACGCCGGTGGTGTGCAGCATCGCCTCGACCAGCGAGGTTTTGCCGGAACTACCGTGCCCGAGCAGCACGATGTTACGAATGTCGTTCAGATTTGCCACGTTGAATAACCTCCAATATTTAGTGATTCATTTCGCCTCATCTTTATATTATTGACTTACGCATACCAATGCCCGCCCCGATGCGGCTATTGTCTCGCTGAAACAACCGGTTTTGGCCTCGAACGCAGGCATTCACCGCCCCGAAAGGGCAGAAAAACCAGAAGTTTACTCTAATTGTGAGCGTTTCGCAAGGGGAAAAAAGGGGTGAAAAACGAAGAAAAACTGGGTGTTTTTAGAAAAAAATGCAGAAAATAGCAAGAAAAATACGCAAAATATAGTGAAATGTGTGGCTGGATTTACTTAGAAAGCACTGAAAATCCAACAGGTTTATGCTGTTTGAGGGCATAAACCTGTTGGATTGCATACTAAAACTCTCACTCAATTTGACAAAATACGTCGTTGAGCGTTACAGGCTCATCCAAGCCGAAGCCAGTGCCGACAGGTCGATCATGTTGACATCGCAGTCCATATTGATATCAGCCGGACTGTATGCCTGACAGGGTTCACCTTCGTTGAAAAAGGTGATATCATCGAGGAGATACCGTACATCCGTGCCGGGGGTGTCCCATGTCCCGATTATAATCCCGGTGACCATGTCCCGGCCAAAGGCAGAATCTGCGTTGGCCGTATCCATGACACCGTTGATATCAAATTCGACGGTTTCCCAGACATTATCCGGATATTCCAGGAAATCATTGCCCGGAGATGTCGAAATTACTCTGAATTGCCCGATGAGCTTAACATCCGGGCCAAGCAGTCCTACAGCGAAAGAGTCGAGATTGGTGACATTACCCGAATTCTTTTTGACTTTCATGGTCATTTTGTCAATGGTTGTAAAATCTGCAACCGGCAGTGTGTCCAGCGGTGCCGGCTCACCGGTAGGAATATTTATAAACGGAAGTCCCAGATTATGGACCATTGTAAACAGGTCGCAGGATGATGCCTCATTTGTTAGTTGATAATGGACCTCGATAGCTTGCGGCCCATTGGCGTCAATTTCCCCGATTGCTGTAAATCCGTTCGGGTCATTGGTGTCATTGGGGTCACCCGTGCCGTGCGGCGGGCTCATTGCCAGATTGATTTCCAAAGTTGCCCCGTCTGCGATTGGCAGTCCGAACAGGACATTCTGAAGTTCCTGGAGAATCCACCACGGACCGCCGGTTGTCAGGCCCGTTGCTTTCATCTCTGCCGTGGATGTATAGGATTCAAAGTCATCCATCACCCAGCCATTGATATTTGACCCAGCCATTGAAACACCGCCGATCACAGCCGTTAGAAGACACACATACAAAAGTTTTTTAACAGACATGTCTCATACCTCCAAAATCTAAAATACACTTTATTGCATTTCATCACCAACCACGCATCGGCGATGCATTTGTTCGGTTACCGTTTGACACGTCGGAGCATATAGTGTCCGCTTTCATCTCCTTCGAGAGTTCCGCTCCATGCTTCTTTTCCACAAAAGCCCTTGCCGGTGCCGGTCCATAATTCAGTCTGACCGGAAAAGGTTATTTGTCCCATTTTATTCATGGTGCCATTCAGAGAAAAAAGGACTTTGTTGTCTGGTTCAAATGATTCCAGTACGTCAAAACGGTATTGGTCGTTGCCGATATCTGTGACATTAATAGAAATACTCTCTTGTTGGCCGTCCTCGGTTCTCCTTTCTCCCTGCCACTTTCCGGCAAGTTTTGCAGTCGATTTTTCACAGACAGTGTGAAGCACAAACTTACCGTTTTCGCTTCCCTGAAAACTTCCCTTGAGCAGGCCATTGGCAATGACGCCTTTGCCTTCGTCAATCATTTCACTGCTGTCAAAAATCAGAACATTTGGATCAGCTAATGTGCAGCCGATCTCCAGGGCAACCGGCGCATATTCCTCGGCGGACTCATAAAGCGTGATATGATATCGATCCTTTTCATTGTGAGCTATTTTGACCAATAGCTCCATTACTTGCCCCCACTCATCTTCCCGATACCCATACCACTTACCCACAACACCGCCCGCGGCGTTGGGTGCTAAGCCAAATGTATTTTCCGATGTTGACGCAACAGAGTTGGATGTTTCTGTGGACTGATGTCCCGATTGTATTTTGCGAACAAAGTTGTTCCGTTCAAAGCTAATGTTATGTATCTGGCCGGATGTATCCACACGGCTTGCCTGTCCCGCAGTCAGCTCGTGTTTTCCGCTTTTTTTTCCTTTGGCTCCAGGAATCAGGGAAACCCGGCCTTTGAACATATGGACATCTGTAACACCGTCAATATCAACTTTAACACCAAATTCAGTACCCAGGTCGATGACTGTCGAAAACGGGGTGTCAACGGTAAAACCAGCTGCTTCCTTTGGAACGACCGCATAGAGACGACCGAAATGCAGAATCATTTTTTCGGCATCTTTCATTTCGAATTCGGCCGGTCCTTCAATGATCACTTCCGCACCATAATCAAAGGCAATCTTAACGGCTCCCTTTTTGAGCAATCGAGCCCCCTCATTATTCCACAGCCGACTGCCAATGTCTGTCGGATGTTTACTCAATTCCCACTGGGCGTTGATGCTGTCGCTGATGGCTGCCACTGACGAGGCACGCTGTGGAACAATCTGCACGTAAACCAGCACGACAATCAGTGCGGCAATAGAGACAATCGCCGAATATAGAGAGAATTTATTCACTCTTCGAGGAAGTCTTTCAATCTTGAGCATTTCGACCGGCAGTTTTTCCGGCTTTTCTTTTGGAATTTCAATGGCTGGAGCGTTTATTTCGTGTTCAGCCAGTTGTTCAAATAAGCTGTTGAAGTTCTTCTCTCTTGTGTCAATACATAGTTCCTTCAGCACATCCATATTCGCAAATGTTGAAATCAGGTCACAGTAATACTCCACGGCAACCGGGTCGGTCTTCAGCAGATGCTGCAGGCGATTGAACTCGTCGTCATTCAGCGAGTTATCGCACCCCTTGATGACCAAATCACTCATTTCAAATAATAGTGCTTCATTAACTTTCATATGAGTCTCCACTCCCAAGAGAGTGCTTAATACATTTCAACAAAATGGCATGTATCCTGCTGACGGTTCGATGGAGGCTTTGCTTGGAAATGCCGTATTTAACAGCCATTTGCTTAAAAGACATGTCTTGGATGTACCGCATCTTCAGTATGGTCAGATATTTTTCAGACAGTTTTTTAAGACACTCTTTGAGGGCATCTTTGTGACCCGACAAATGACCTTCCTGGTTGGTTTTGGATTCAATGATTTTTATTACTTCCGGGTCGTAGCAGAGCTTTGAAGATTTGTTATCCCGAAAATAATTCATGACTCGATAGTATGCGATTTGCTTTCCCCAAGCCAAGAAATTGGTTCCAGGCTCAAATTCATCGAATTTCCTCCACATTAAAGACAACGTGTCCTGCAAAATATCATCCGCATCAGAGGGAGACATCACAAGGCTTAGTATATACACATAGATGTCTTTTTGGCTTGACAGTATCAAACTTACAAAGAGGTCTGTCTGGTTATTCGAATTGTCCAAATCTTTGTCCATTGCAAATATGCCGCGACATTGAATATCTATCGATTGTCATCAATCACATACCTCACTATTATATCGCAACAAAAGCATGAACGTCACCCTATAAAAAATAGACTTACAGGAATTTGTATTAATTATTACCCATAATAGGTGTTAATTTTGGGAATTGGGTGCTTTTGTGGGTTTTTTCAGGATTGCAGTGTTGATTTTAGCCCCTATAGCCAAACTGTCTGACAATGCCACAGGTTTTTCTGTATGGATAGTCACTTTTGGTGTATACCTGTTGTGAAAAATATTCGTATATGTCATACCGGGCTTGCCCCGGTATCCAGTGGAAGACTCCTGGATTCCCGCTTTCGCGGGAATGACAATTTTCGGCATACTACAGGAAATTTAATCACTATACGCACAACAGGGCGACTTTATTGTAAGAGCCATCCGGCAGGACAAATATTGAGCCATTCATTTGCAAGTAATGTCAGGTCAACAATATCCACATCGTTCAGGTGGTCCAGGTCCGCGCCGCCGCACCAGTTGTTGGCTTGATTGCAGGGGCCGTCCAGCCAATGAGCCGCGAATTGGGCCAGGTGTTCAAGGTTGACAATGCACCGCGGCCCGCCGACTCGAAATCCGGCCAGCAGTTCATATTGATCGTTGCCAAGAAATGCCGCATCCGGCTGGCCAATTGTGCCGGTGAGTTGATACGGCCCGCCGCTGCTGATGCCGCCGGAGTCAATCGTGTACCACGAAATTGAATGCTCCGCAAAAGTCACAGTGCTTATGAAAGCTGTTAAAATAAATATCCATTTAGAGTTCAATTTTAATCTCCTCTTTTTGTCATAACAATTACATCGTTTCCCTGTTGATATTTCATTCATGGAAACGAATGCTGCCGTCGTTATATAGCTGAATCGAGCCATTGTTTATCACGATACCGGCTGTCGTTCCGCCCGTGGCCGTGCCATCGATAGAAAACAGCCGGGTGTTCTCCGTTGTGGTGCCTGTAAATTCGATATGATTTCCAGCGGTTCCTGTGCTTAGAACGCTGACGCCCGATAGGAATTGGATATTCTGTCCGGCAGAAAATACGGCGTTCTGTCCTGTGCAATCCTGATCAAAGTACCGATAAGGAAAGGATTGTTTGCTGTACGTCCCGGACACTGACGGCCCCAATGAGACGTTGGGTCTTATCCCTTTAATCATTCCTTCAGTACCCTGGTCAAGATTGTCAATGTTATACCAGCCGGTATTAGGAACAGCTCCTCCATAATTGATATGGCAGAAGAATATATCTCCAGCCACCTCCCATCCATCGATGACCATAGAGTGGAGAGGACTGCTGATGGCGTATTGGAGTGGTCTGTTTTGACTGAGGTCATCCAGTATCTTATTGTGCCATGATGCATCGCTGTCATTCCAACGCTGATCAAAGTTAAGATTGCTATGATATCGAAACTTATCCACAAAGGCATCTTCCATATCAGCACATGCGGGACAATCACCTACCCATGCACTCGAAGTATCGCATCCGTAATCCATCCCGGCGGCTAAACCAGCTTCGTAGCATATCTCCGCGACATTGTTGACCTGTAACGAATTCCAAGAGCATCCGGAAAAGCTATCGGGTATATCCCAGTTGTAGTCATCATTATATGGACTTCCGATGCCGTAGGGCGGCCACGCCCAGTATCGTATGATTTGGGCACCTGCCGTCGCGACACACCCGACTAAAGCATTTGTATTCGAGCCGCACGTCCAACTGCACCCCATACTGGGGCATTGATCATTGTAAGGCTCTTTTTGCTCCCAGGCTGAGGAAAGTAAAGGAGGGTCACCTCCCTCGTAATTCATTAGTATTACTTCGGATGCAATTGCCGCGTTGAACGCGGAGGCCGGCTGTGTAAGCTGATTCCATGCGTCACTGTGGTCAGATTGTAAAAGGCTTTTGATTTGTGCCGTGGAGACAGAATCCACAGAACCTAACCGGCTTTCAATAACATTAAGCGCGTTGGACATCCTGTCCTTAATCATGTGAGAAAGGCCATGAGTTGCTTCCGGATCGAGATTGCATGTTGTGCTGTAGGCCTTTACAGGAGCCAGCCCGCTGACCTTTGGAGCAATAATGTATCCAACCGGATCAACACCGCAGTAATAACCGATTGATTTGGAATCCTGGACCAGTTCCCGAACTTCGCTGACGGATGCCTCGGGAGATTGGCCCCAACTGCCTTTTAAATGCAGAATTGTGGTAATCCAGTTTTCGGCAACTTGTGCAGCATCCGATTTATCTACAGTGTTCCCAAGGCATGGTGATAGAATCCCACAAAACATGAAAAACATGACCAGATTGTTTGTTATATATTTATTCATGATTTCATCTCCGTCTATTGAAGTGTTACCAAAACCAGGATTTGAGCTTGTTTGCCTTTTTCCAAAGGCTCCATTGCCTTGCCAAGAATGGCTCCTCGGGATTTTTCATCATCGCATGCTTTCATGGCATATCCCGGCTTGGCGGAGGTGGTCAGCAGGTCGCCGGGAGAGATTTGGCCTTTCGCAGCGTCCACATTGCGGTACACTCTTCCGGCCAGTGCCACATCACAATCGAACTGTCCAACGCCAAGGCGAACACCCGACCCTAAGCCATTGGCTCCGGCAACAATGCCGGCGACTTTGCTGTCGTATGCCTGTGTGCTTAGTGTTAGTTTTCCGGCCTGAGCAGGATCAATAACCAGAACCGTACCGGGACTGATTTGATTTTCCTCGGACACATCAAAACCCTCCGCGTAGTCCAGTCCTTCTCCCAATTCCATCAAGGTTGTCGTTCCGGCTGGATTGGTAATGATTACATTCCCGGCGAATTCTGCAGCATAGCCGGAGGAGCCTCCTTTCGCGTAAATGCCGCGTCCCACCGGACCCAGTGCCAGAAAATATCCACCATAATTGGGGTTTGAGCCTTGGTTGATGGCTGCGCCATAGACGCCGTAATTGGTGCCGGAACTGTTTGTATTTGCTGATCCGTAAACTCCATAGTTGGGGCCGGTCGCACTGGAACTGCGTCCGTAAAGACCGTAACTGTAACCTGTGGTATTGCCGCTTGTTCGGGTATAAGCACCATACCGGTGGCCGCTGGGCGAACTATTATTTGCATAAAGCCCATATTCATCAGAGCTGGTTTGGATATTCAGTTTTCTATCATAATGTGCGGTTGTTCCGATGCCTACCTCGGCGTCGTTTTCAGTAGCAATTGCCAGGTCATAATCCTGATTCAGGGTGCCTGTTGCTCGGATATTTCCATCGATGTCCAGCTTAGCGGTAGGGCTTGTCTTGCCAATCCCAACATTGCCTGATACCGCTGAATACATATCACTGCCGGAAATTGCCCAGTCAGCATCGCCTCCGCCGGGCAGTCCCGTTAACCCGCTGCCGTCACCAATGAAGGCTGTCGCTTTAACAGTTCCATCGACTTCCAGCTTTTCTGAGGGACTTGTTGTTCCGATCCCGATTTTGCCATCTTGTAAAATGCTCATGTATTCAAGGTCGCCGGGATTGTTTCCGCCTGAGATTCGCAGACGGCCTGTTGGCCTTCCGCCCGCGGGTCCGTTATCAATATGAAACCACGCGCCGGCATCGGGAGGAAAAAATGTAACCGTCCCCGGTGCGTTGGCCCCGGCCCAACCGGTGGCGATGGCCCCGATGCTGTGGAGGGGTCTTAGTGGATTTGTCGTCCCGATTCCGACATTGCCGTTGCTGTTAAGAATCGTCATGCTTGTGCCGCTGAAGAAGGTTCCCAATTGCAAATTATTTCCGGATTGAGCAATAAGCGAAGAATCTACACCGTCTGTGCTGATCATAAATCGGTTGTTGTTGCCGGACCAGAAACTGGCAATATCGCCGTGACCGGTGCCCATAGAAACCGTCAGTTTTTCTGAGGGTGTATCGGTCCCGATGCCAACATCCCCGCTGAAATACCCTTTACCGTCAAAAAAACCGGCAAAGCCCGCAGGGCTGATTCCCCAGACAGCGGTGCTGTTTTTTCCCAGAACCGCGATATCACCATCCCGGCTTGAGGCGCCGAATGCCGCTCCTTGGCCGGTACTTCCGACTCCCATCACAGCTGTTCCCATCGGAGCGTCAAACGACAATTCCAGCGGAACGGATACGGTTTGAGCGTGTAGTGCATACGGTGAAGGTATGATTGGCTGTAACGGGTTTAGTGCGTTAAAATCATTCGGTTCGATACTCTCGCCGGGGCGTACCGCTATTTGCAGCCAGCGTGCGTTGCCGTCAAAGATGTCGTCCCCGAAATCAAGATGGGCGATAAAATAACCGTCTGCAACATCGATATCATCAGTCAACTGTGTAGAACCGATTTGGTTTTCAGGCAGGCCGTTCGGGTCATCATACAGCGTAAACTGTATATCATACAGCCCATCAGCCGGCTCATTATCATTCAGCAGACGCCCCTGATAAGTAAATGCCGTTCCCATTGACCCGGCCGCCGCAATCATACCGCAGGCGAAAAAAATCAAGCTGGCCAAAACATAAACATATTGTTTGGTTGATTTCATCATATTTCCCTTTCAAGATATGGCGAACAGAAATGATTATTCACGAACTGCGCATGAACAGTCTGTATAGAGGTTGATTGAAGGTCTGTCATAAGGCCTTTAAGAAATGCTGTGTTTTGTTTTCTCCCGCTCATCACTCTTCTTTGCGTTTGTAAGAAGGTTTGTCTTGAGGAGCAGTTATCTTAATAGATGTGACCTCCATTATACAAAGAGCAGGGTAAAATGACTATTATTTTTTGTGTTTATGTGGTATCCTGTCTCCTGTATCATCTATGGGGACATAACAGAAGATAATATTATTCTGTAAGATATGGAATGTACAAATTGCAGGAGAGGGCCGTTTTCGGATGAACTTGAAAACAGTTTCCGTAGTAGGATAAAGCGGATGTTTATGACAAGGTTAATTTTTGCTTGAAATTGGACCAAAATGGATAAATAATAGATGCGGAACGTATAGTAAGATAACCATATATGGAAAGGAGCAGACATGAATGTGGTTTTATTGTCCCTGATGGTCATCAGTGCGGCTGTTTCGCCGCAGTCGTCCACCGACCGGAAAAGTCCGTCCTATGAGGTTTCCGAGGTGCTGGCGGTCCGTTCGCTGTCAGAGTTTGAGTGCCGCCTGAAGGATAATCCCTATGCGAAAAGTGCCCGGTTTCGGGTCAAAATCCGCTCTCTGTCGGGTGATTTGAAGGTTTCGCAGCCCAAGGCTAAGACTGTTTTGGCCCAAAATCTGAAAGAAGCCGACCGGATTTGGCTTAAAAATATCCAGTTTCGCAATTATTTTCGCCTGACCGCCGATGTGGTGATTGACGGGCGGGATGCGGCGGCGGAATTGGCAGACCGGAAGCTGGTTGAGCTGACGGGGCGGCCGAAAGATGTCAAAGAGCTACCCAAAAGGGACGTTCGAACTCGACTTCGGACGCCGGTGGTGGTTCGACAGCCGATGGCGATACCTGGCAAGATTCCGGTCCGTCCGACCGCGAAGAAAAGGGTGACGCTGGATTCGTTGATGGAAACGACAGTCAATCTGTCGGAAATTAACGAGGAAACGACGTTTCAGGAAGCGATGGATATTCTGTCGGGTTCGGTTCATCCGCGTTTGCCGCTGGTGATTCTCTGGAGTGATCTGGAGAATAACGCCTTTATCGACAAAGAAATGCCCGTCGGATTGAGCGGATTTGGTGCGTTACCGCTCAAGCAGGCCCTGAAGCTGATTTTGCTGAGTGTTTCACGGGCCGGCGGTCTTAAGCCCGAATTAGCCTTTGAAGGGCGGGTTATTACGATTGGCACCCAGCGGGGATTGCTGCAGAAATCCTTCGTGAAGTCCTACTCGGTTGAGGATTTGACGCAATCTTACTATGCGGAGGACGATGAGCGAAGTTCCGGTGGCATGGATGATTTAATGAATCTGGTGGGCGGGCGTTCTTCTTCCCGATCTTCCAGAGGTTCTTCGCGGAGAAGCTCGCGGTAAACCGCTGTTTCTGGGGTCGGCGCCTGTCGGGATTTGGCCGGACGGGCGAATTTATAGGACTTTTTATTCGACATTTTCGGATTCGTCCGATAAAAATAAGCCTTGTTTTAAACGTTCATCCTTTAAGGTTTTCCTGTTAAGAAGACAACAGGAAAGGTCGAAAAACGATTCGACTATAACGTATGATTGAACAACAACCGTATATACACGGAGGATAACGTAACAATGGCAATATTTACGAAGTCAGCGAGCAAGGATCGAACACATACCAAGACCGTGCGCACATTTACGGTGAAACCGTCTTTGCCCGAAGCACTGACCGATCTGCATGTGATCGCTCACAATATGTATTGGTCCTGGCACGATGAAATCGCTGAGATTTTCCGCCGGATCGATTATGATCTCTGGAAGCAGTGCTCGCATAACCCCGTGAAGATGTTGGGGATGGTTTCGCAGGCCCGCTTAGAGGATTTATCCCGTAATGAGGGGTTTGTCTATCAACTCAAGCAGGCACGTCAGAAACTTGAGCAGACGCTGAACTCGCCGTCATGGTATAATAAGATTTACGCGAAAGAAGGTCGCGATTCGCTGATCGCCTATTTCAGTGCCGAGTTTGGCATTCATGAATCGCTGCCGATATATTCGGGCGGTTTGGGGATTCTCGCCGGTGACCATCTGAAGAGCGCATCGGATCTGGGGATTCCGCTGATTGGCGTGGGACTGCTCTATCAAAACGGCTATTTCCGCCAATATCTCAACACCGACGGCTGGCAGCAGGAACATTACCTGGAAAATGATTTCCATAATATGCCGTTGGAGATGGTTCGCAAAGAAAACGGCCATCCCTTGCGAGTCAATGTGCAATTCCCGGAACGGACGGTTCAGATACAGGTCTGGAAGGTTCAGGTCGGTCGGGTGCGGTTGTATCTGCTGGATACAAATCTGCCGGAAAACACACCGTTTGATCGAACGATTACCCAGACACTGTACGGCGGCGAAAACGAGATGCGCATCTGCCAGGAAATCATTCTTGGTATCGGCGGCCTGAAAGCACTGTTTGCGATGAAACAGGAGCCGACGGTGTGTCACATGAATGAAGGCCACGCGGCGTTTATGGCGCTGGAACGCGTTCGCAAACTGCGAAATCGCTTTAATATGTCGTTTGAAGAAGCGCTGGAAACGGCCAAGGCCAGTAACGTCTTTACGGTTCATACGCCGGTCGCCGCGGGTAATGACGAATTTCCTGTTGAGATGATTGACAAGTACTTCGGTCATTACTACGGTACGCTCGGGATTAACCGCGAGCAGTTTCTGGCTTTGGGGCGGGTTCACGGTGATGACGAGCACGAAAGCTTCAAGATGCCGGTGTTGGCGCTGCGGACGAGTGCCTATCGCAACGGCGTCAGTCAACTGCACGGTGACGTATCCCGTAAAATCTGGTCGGGCCTGTGGTCACAGGTGCCGGTTTCGGAAGTGCCGATCCATTCAGTGACCAACGGCATTCATGCCCGGACGTGGCTCAGCGCGGAACTGAATTCACTCTTTGAACGCTATCTCGGTTCGCATTGGGCCGATGAGGCGGTTGATAAATCTATCTGGCACAATCTGGACCAGGTCCCGGATGAGGAAATCTGGCGGATTCATCAGCGGTGCAAAGAACGTCTGGTTGGGTTTGCCCGTCAGCGTCTCAAACGCCAACTCCAGCGTCGCGGCGCGTTCCATACGGAACTAAGCTGGGCCGAAGAAGTGCTCGATCCGGAAGCTTTGACCATCGGGTTTGCTCGGCGGTTTGCCACCTATAAACGCGGCAACCTGTTATTGAGAGAACCGCAGCGGCTGATTAAGCTGCTGACCAATACCGAAACGCCGGTGCAGTTTGTCTTTGCCGGCAAGGCCCATCCGCGAGACACGGCTGGTAAGGAAATTATTCGCCAGTTGGTGCATTTCGCTTCGGAGAATCCGGAAATTCGCCGCCGGCTGATCTTTTTGGAAGACTACGATATCGATATTGCCCGGTACATGGTGCAGGGTGTGGATATCTGGCTCAATAACCCGCGTCGGCCGATGGAGGCCAGCGGCACCAGCGGCATGAAGGCGGCGCTCAACGGCGTTTTAAATATGAGTACGCTGGACGGCTGGTGGTGTGAAGGCTATATTCCCGACGGCGGCTGGATTATCGGTGCCGGTGAAGAATACGATGACCTGTCCTACCAGGACCAGGTGGAGTCGCAAGCGATTTATAACCTGCTGGAGCAGGAAATCGTGCCGCTGTTCTTTAACCGTGCCAAGGATCGTCTGCCGCGTCGCTGGATTCGCCGGATGAAAAATACCGTTAAGTGGTGTGCGCCGCGGTTCAATACAAACCGCATGGTGGCCGACTATACTCGCAAATTTTACCATCTGGCTGATACCAACTGGGAAGAACTGACCGAAAATGATATGGAACGGGTCAAGGCATTGACGGCCTGGAAAAACGAAACCCGTCAGGCGTGGTCCGATCTGGAAATTCGCGATGTGGACGTGCAGAACGTCGAAGGCCAGAGCTTTGCCGGTGACGGTGGGGAACAGCCGGACCTACATGTTGGCTCACAGGTGCGGATTGCTGCAAGGATTCATCTGGGACGTTTGAACCCGGACGATATCTCGGTACAGATCTACCACGGCCGCGTTGATTCATCCGGTAGAATTGAAGATGGCCAGGTCGCTGAGATGAAGTATGCCGACGATTCGCTGGATGGTGATCGTGTGGCCATGTTTGAAGGGGCGATTGCGTGCCGCGTGTCCGGTCGTCACGGTTTTGCGTTGCGGATTCTGCCGCGTCATGCCGATCTGGTTGAGTCCTATGAGCCGGGGATGATTCTCTGGGAATCGCCGCACTAAGCGAAGCGTTAAATTTACATGCCTCCCAAAGCCCGCGATGGTAAACTGTCGCGGGCTTTTTTATTGCATTGACGCGTGCCGACGCACCGTGTATTATCATGGCCGATATGTGTAGTCATGAGAATCAACAACTGATTAAAATGCGTCACTATGGCGAAGACGGCTCGACAGTGCTGGTGCTGCACGGCGGGCCGGCGGCGCCGGGATATATGGTGCCGGTAGCGAGGCATCTGTCAGCGCATTTCCGTGTGATCGAGCCGTTCCAACGGCACAGCAGTCCGGATGAAGTCCTGACGGTGCAGCGGCACATTGATGATTTACATGCGGTGATAGCGGCCGAGTGTAAAGGGCAGAAGCCCATGTTGGTAGGCCATTCGTGGGGGGCGATGCTGGCGCTGGCGTATGCCGCAGCGTATCCGAACCGTGCGGCCGGTATCGTGCTGGTCGGCTGTGGATCATTTGATACGGCCTCTCGCGGTCGGATGCAGGAAACACGTGATGGGCGTATGGATGATGACATGCGTCGGTTAATGGATCGCTTAGCCGAGAAGTACCCGGACCCGAATCGGCGACTCGGGGCGATGGGACGGCTCATTCAGGAGATTGATTCGTACGAATTGGTGTCACTGGGCAGCAAGACCGTGGCCTGTGATGCGAAGGCCCATGAAGAAACCTGGCAGGATATGATTCGACTGCAAGAGTCGGGTGTGTATCCGGCGGCGTTTGAGGCGATAAACACGCCGGTGCTGATGCTGCATGGCGACCATGACCCGCACCCGGGCACAATGATCCGCGACAGCCTCAAACGCTATCTGCCGCAATTGCAATATCACTCCTGGCCTCGCTGCGGCCACTACCCCTGGCTCGAAAAACACGCCTGCGACGAGTTTTACAGCACACTGACCCAATGGTTGCTGGATTATACCGCTACAATGTAATCACATTTCTTTTTTTCGGAACTTTCACTTCTTTTGTCTGTCTAAGCAGTTAGACGGGTGTTTTTAACTATTTTGGATTTTAAATCGAGGGAGGTTTAAGATGCTGAAAGTGCTTCGTGTTGTCAGTTGGGCAGTAGCGGTCCTGGCGGTGGTTGGAGTTGCGGTATTTGTTTTGTTGCTGAACTATGGTGAGCGGGAGATACTTGATTTCCTCCGGAGGCCGAGCATTGTGCAGCGGTGGCAGATCGAACACCCTGTTAAGGCCAACGATAATCGACCTTACCCGCTGGAACAGGCGGCGGCAGCCTTGGGGCGGCGTCTTAAGCCACCGGTGGTCGTTGTCACTCCTGTTGACGAAAAAAAAGAAGATCGCATTGAATCTCCTATAGGGCCTATAAAAGAAGACAAAACCCCGACTCCAAAACCGCGAATATTTCAATATCAACTGGTCGGAACATTTGTGGCTGAGGATGTGTCAGCGCGGTCGATGGCGTTGATTGAAGTTTCAAAGGGGCGGTTTGAATGGATTGAGCCGGGGCAGTATTTGGGAAATCAACGACTTGGAGACATTACTCCCAGACGCACAGCACTTATTGACGGAGCCAAAAGAAAAGAATTGGTGATGTCACCCAAACCGCCAATTGCGTTGCCGGTATCTGACTGGATTATCGAATAAAGCGGCGGTTTGAAATACTAGATAGTTACTGTGATGGTTCGGTGATCTCAAAAGCCAGACCGTAGTCATGGTTTTCGGCGGTGGTGGGGTTTTTGAGGATGATTTGGTATTCGCCGTCGGTTTCGCACCAGTGGTCGATTTTGATCAGATTGTTGCGGCCCGCCGGTTCAAACAATACAGTCTTTCCGTCCGGGGCGACGATTTTCAGATTGAGATAAAAGGCCGGATGGCGGTCCAGGTAGATATGGGACGATAGTTTTTTCAGCTTTCGGTGCCAGGTGACCGTGGCGATGAGCCGGGCGCCTTTTTTTCCTGCAATGTGATATACATCTTCACTTTCCGCTTTGATGGCGGCATAGGCCCAGCCTCTCTGATTTTCAGCAGTTTTGTCTTTTTCAATACATCCGCCTATTAGTGTTTGATAGGCTCGCATAGCGTTGAGTCGGCCATAGCCGGAGGCTGCATCCCATGCGGTGGTTGTGTCGGCGGGATTTTTCGGCGGGTCATTCGGGTCGGGCCAGTGGGCCGAGGCGCTGTTGACGATGGCGGCTTTGATGACTTCGCTGCGGTCGTCATCCTGGACGTTAGTTTTACCGGCTGCCTCCAGCAGCAGGGCGGCAACGCCCGCTGTTTGCGGTACGGCGAAGCTGGTCAGTCCCCGTCCGCTGCCGTCCAGCGTGTCCCAGAAGTTATCACCCTTGGCACTCGGTGCAAACAGCCCCTGTGTCGGGGCGGCGACATCCGGCTTGCGGCGTCTGTCGGCGGTGGGGCCTTTATTGGAGGCCGATCCGATTTTTTGGTAGCGTCCATTTGCATCTTTGACCAGTCCGGCAGTGGTAATCCCGTTGTAGCTGTCGCCGAAAACGGAGATTTGCGGGCAGTTATTGCCGGCGGCAGTGGCGAAGATAACATCATACGTCTCGGCATAGTAGTCATAGAGTTTGGACAGAATCGAGCGGCCGTCGGCGGCCAGGCTGTCGGTGCCGACCTGAATGCCGGTGACGATGACCCGGCAGTGGTGTTTGGTGATAAGCGTTTCCAGTGCATCGTGGATGCGTTTGGTGGTAATGCGGCTGCTGTGGACATTTGCGCCGGGACAGACACCGACCGCTTCCAGATGAATGGGCGAGCCGGCCGAGGCCAGGATGCCCGCCATCTGTGTGTCGTGGCCGGAGCGTGACAGTCCGGTGCCGGTAAAATCGTGCAGGATGACGGCCGAGTTGCCGCCGGTGCGGTCAAACGCGATATGCCCATCCCGGGCGTTGCCCTTAGAGAGCAGTCCGATATTGACACCGTCGCCGGTAATGCCTGCTTTATGCACCGCATGGACGTTAATCCCGTCCGCCCCCAACGCCTCGGTCAGCGCAAAAGTCGTTTGGCAGGCAATTATCAAGAAAATAAGAAATAGTTTTCGCTTTGTCATGATGTTTCCGCCGCTTCCAATTTTTTGATGAGGAGATAGGGACGCAGTAAGAAAAGAAATCCGATGACGCCGAAGCTGCCGTCAATAAAACGCCAGAAGATCGGGATGCCCCGAAACGGCCCGGCGATAAACGGAAGTACCGCCGCCAGCAGGCAGGCGATCATATAGACCTGGACGATCCAGACGTTGCGGACCGGGTGGCGGATGGCGCCGATCATAAAAATCGCAAACACCACGCACGCATACGACAACCAGTCCATGCAGTAGGCCATGACGGGATAGGTCTGATAGGTGTTTGAGACACTGATGTACAGGTTGTCAATCCAGCTTGAGACAAAGGGCAGCTTTTCGGCGAAGGCGGTACCGTTGCCGAGGTATTTGACGAAAAACGCCGTTTCGACTTCGACAAAGACCACGGTATGCAGGCCGAACAGTACTCCCAGAAAAAACAGCACCAGCCAGAAACGAATGGTTTTGAGTGTTTTGTCGTGATTCATCTTTGTGCTTTCAGAACAGCATAGCAATAGCGCTGATGATTGCTGCGAACAATAAAACGACGGCGATAATCGTATAAAACAGTGCGGCGTATAGGGCCGGGCCGATAAATGCCCCCAAAAAAACAACGATAAATGAAGGTGTCCAGCCACATTGCAGACAGATACGTATGATGTACATTGCCAGAAAAATATAACCAAGAAGCAGTAAGATGGGGGAGATCATCAGAAGAGCAGGAGGCCATCGCAATGGACTGGAGCAACAGACCAGCAGAATGATGCCGACAGGAATGAACAGGCTTAACGTTACTGATACTGCCGCGATGACACATTTTCGGAGCGTGGTTTCAAGGTTGATAGCCGCGGCGGTAAAGCGGTAACCAACGCCCAGAAAGAAAATACCTAACAATAATTGCGCAACGTTCAATATAATAGTAATGGCAGTTGGAAGCGAATAAAATGCAAATAACAACGGCAGTGATTCTATCCAGTCCAGGTTTTCCAGTTCAGAAAGATCAATCGAGTTGTCTTTGGGGTCTGAGGGTGTTTTGTCTTGTTCGGTTGGTGGAAAAGATCGTGCCGTGCTATTACTTGAGGTGGTTTCAGGTAATTCAAGCTGCTGGCCGAGGCTGAGTGTATAGGGTTCTTTGAGGTTGTTGAGTTCGGCGATTTCTTTCCAGCGGTTTGAATCATTGAGCTGGTTTTGGGCGATTTTGGTGAGGGTGTCGCCCGATTGAACGGTGTAGGTCTCGCCAAAGACGGTTGTTGTTAGCAGCAGTATCGTTAGCAGGACGATGTGTTGGATTTTCATAAGCGTGCCTTCCTTCTCAAGTCTCAGGTCTCAAGCCTCCACAATTTTATTCGTCTATTTTTTCGATCATGTCGGTGCTGATTTCGACACTGGCGGCCTGTCCGAGCATATCGACCTGCAGAACGAGCCGCGTTTCTTTGGGTGTTTCAACGACAATACCCTCGGTGCCCATCAGCGGGCCGGCAGTGACTTTGCATTTCTGACCGACCTTGAGATATTCATGCGGCAGCACGGGTTTTCCGAGCAGCAGCAGTGTTTCAATCGGGGTCAGTTCTTCGATCAGCCGATGCTGGTTCTGGACCGGCAGGATGTTGGCGGTGCGGTTGGTTTTCAGCACAGCCAGGCGGGCGTCATCGTCGCCGCAGAAAAACAAATAGCCCGGAAACAGCGGCAGCAGCGAGCGAATTGTCCGCCCGCGGGTTTTGGAGACTTTCCAGTGCATCGGCAGAAAATACGGTACTTCCCGCTGGACAAGTTGCGAGGCCAGGGCTTTTTCATTGCGGGCCTTGGTATGCGCGACCCACCAGTCGCCTTTGAAATTGGCGATGGAACTGCCTTCCGGCCATACCAGCGGCGGGTTTTCACTTGCCTTTAACACGTTTTCCTCTCCCTTTTGCTGCTGTTATCAAATGGTTGTGACGAGATACTCGCAATCATCGGCAAACTGCATGGCCCCGGTAAACACCGCGGGAATCAGCAGACAATCGCCTTTGACAAACGGTGTCGATTCGATGCCTTCAGCGATGATTTCGCCGGAGCCGCTCAGAATGACCAGTACTTTCATCTCGCCTTCCAGCAGCGTTTCGCAGCCGGCGGATTGGTGTCCTTTATCGACTTTGAATTCCGGGGCATCGACCAGCCTTCCGTGGCTTTCGACGGATAAATTGTCTCCGGACGGGTCAAAATGAATGCTTTCCAGCGCATCTTCCACATGAAGCTGGCGTCCCTGGCCGGTTTTCGGATCGACACGGTTCCAGTCAAATACGCGATAGGTTGTGTCTGACGGCTGTTGGATTTCTGCGATCAGCAGACCCGCTCCGATGGCGTGGCAGGTGCCCGACGGCAGGAAATGGCACTCGCCGACCTTGACGGGCACGCGCTGCAGCAAGTCTGCACAAGTGCCGTTTTCAATCGCCGCGGCAAATTGCTCTTTCGTTGTGCCGGGTGCCAGGCCTTTGTAGATGGCGGCGCCTTCCGCGGCGTCAATGATGTACCAGCATTCGGTTTTCGGGTCGCCTTTGCCGGTTTTTTGACACAGTTCTGCGTCCGGATGCACTTGGACGCTCAAATCGTCGCGGGCGTCCAGTATCTTAATCAGCAGCGGAAACGGCGGCTGATAATCGGTTTTGCCGGTAATCGCTTCGCCGTAGGTCGTGATGACATGGTCAATGGTCTGTCCGGCGAGTGGGCCGTTGACGATCTCGGACTTATCATCCGGTAAATCCGCCAGTTCCCAGCTTTCACCGATCTTTTCATCTGCGGGCAGGTCTTTGCCGAAAATGGCCTTTAATTGCTGACCGCCCCAGATCCGTTCCTTAAACAAAGGCTTAAATTTTAATGGATAAAGTTTCATGACCGGCATTGTAGTCAATTTCGGCCCAAAGTCCAGTCTCTTCCGGTTAATTGACAGGCGGGCGGTCGGACAGGCAGAAAAGAGAGACGCATGAGGGCAGGTGTTAATTTTGATACATTCCTTTGTAAACAAGGATTTTTTAAGATTAAAGAGAGCATTGGGGTGTTTTTCTGTAAACTCTTTATTAGTCAAAGGTTATTGGCTCTGGATAACGAGACGCAACATGTGAAGAAAACGGTTTTTAACGAATTTTTTAAAAAAACCAGAAAGTTTGTAACGTCTTCGTGTGTTTTGCGTCATTATTATAGTACATTACAAGAGCATTATGCGCAGTGATTCATTGGAGCGAGAAGAAGCGGAACCTGAAAATGGCCATTAGAAGTGGGAGAGACTCATGAAAAGAGCATTCTTTGGAGCAGTTGTCGTAATCGTATTCATTATGGGCGTTTCGCCTTGTTTTGCCGTTGAAAGACTTGTCCCTGACCAGTACACAACCATCCAGTCGGCCATTGATGCAGCCGCTGACGGAGATATTATCGTGGTGGCCGAAGGGACGTATAACGAGGACATTAATCTCGGCGGAAAACAGATTGTGGTTACCTCACTGAATCCCGATGATCCTGCAGTTGTCAACGCGACAACTATCTTAGGAACCGGTTCCGGAGCAGCGGTTACGTTCAGCGGCACCGAAAGCAGTGACTGCAAGCTCGAAGGGCTGAGGATTACCGGCGGTACTACCGGAGGCGTTTTGGGAAATGATACCGGAGCCGAAATCTTAAAATGTCTTATTACTAACAATAATAAGGACGGTGGGGGGGGAGGTATTCACAGAGTCAATGGAACGATTAGTCATTGTACAATTACGGGTAACACAGGCGTCTCAGGAGGAGGGTTGGCAGGATGTCATGGGACTATCAGGAACTGTATTATTGCCAATAATCACGGAACTGTTTCCAGTGCTGTTAATAACTGTGACGGCAGTATCATAAACTGTACGATTGTTAACAATACGACATCGCCTGAAGGGGTGGGAGTGATGTCGAATTGCGATGGTATAATTCTTAACAGCATTGTCTGGAACAATGACAATGATCTTTTACATAATTGTACAGCGCAGATAAGCTACTGCTGCATGCCTTTTGAATATGATGATGCTATCATTACCGAAGATCCGCAGCTTACTCCGGACTATCATCTTATGAATACCTCACCCTGTATTAACTCGGGTGATCCGGAATTCATTTCTGATCCGGGCCAGACGGATATGGATGGACAAAATCGTATATCTTCCTGGCAAATTGACATTGGAGCAGATGAGTTTGATGGCGCAGTCAAACCCAAGGCGTATGCTGGTGTGGATCAATCGTATGCAGATGTTCCTGCGATGGTAACACTTGAAGGTGTTGCTTATACGGAACCCAACACCGTTGTTATTTACCAATGGCTGCAGGTGTCCGGTCCGGAGGTTATTCTCAGTGACGATACGGCATCAATCACTACGTTTTCTCCTGCAGAACCGGGAACATACATTTTTGAACTGATTATAAATGATAGTGTCGAAGAGAGTGATCCCGACCGAGTCGGTGTTGTTGTCGGCAACCACAGTCCGATAGCCGATGCCGGGAAAACAGTCTATGGTTCTACAAGAGCTGTTTTTCTGGACGGCAGCGGAAGTTATGACCGGGATGGCTATGGCGACTTAACCTATCAATGGCAGCAGATATCGGGGGAACCGCTAACTATTGTTAACTCGCAGACTTCAAAGCCGATTGTACAGGGTTTTGTGCAGCAATACAATATCCAGCGTTTTGAGTTTGAACTGGTCGTATCGGATGGATTGTTATTCAGCAGAGCGGATACGGTTGAGCTTGTTGTGCTGCCGACTTTTAAGGATGATACCGTCTATCAGGTCAATCCTCCCTTTGATCCATCCAAGCCGACGATGATCGGTTTTGGCGGTGGAAACTGTAATACCGGAGGGGGGCTCTCGTTTAATTCCGGCTACCGGGCCAATGCAAATGTTATAACCGTGACATCATATAAAAAGCCATATACTGCGTATGGCGATCTTATTATTGATTATCTTCATCGAATGGCACCTGATTATGACCAGCCGATTCAGACTGCCGGTTTCAGTACGGGTAATATGCCTGCCGTCGAAGTCGCCATTTATATGAATTCCACGTACACTGACCCGCGTTATGCGGTTAACCGAGTCTCTTTCCTTGATGCTTCCTGCCGCAGTGAAGCTGCCAATGTCGAGCTGTTTCTGAATAGCGCCGTTGAAGGGGAACCTTGCTGGATTGATAACTATTACTCTACTGGTTGGGGTCGGTATCTGTCCAATACGGTGAATATTTTATTTCGAAACCCGCCGGCCAGTCACGGAACACCTGTCAACTGGTTTTATGATTCGATATTCTTCTATGACTCCTGGCCTTTTGATATCTATAATGGCGGCATTGTCGCAGGTGAATTTATCTCTGTTGTCGGGCCGGCCAAGAATCTGGACATGGTATCCGCAAATGGGTATTATTTTGAGTTGGTTGGTGACTACAATTCCGGTGATCCCGGATATCTTGATTATTACAACAAGGATACTTATCCAGACAGACTTCTGCAACCGGTCAGGCTGTCAGGCCCTGAAGATGGTACTGTTATTGGGGCTGAAGGGGTGGTTTTAACCTGCCTGGGATGTGTGCAAGCGGTTCGATATCAGTTGTTGTTCGGTTCTTCCCCCAGTCGGGTGGATCATATTGTATCTGAAACGACATTGCCCCCCAGGCAGACGATCAAGCAATTTCCATTTGAAACGACGTATTGGACTGTCAAGGCTTTTGATATGCACGGCAATTCAATTTATGCCGAACCACTCACCATTCGTTCGGATCACCCCTACGAGCCTGTTGAAAATATTGATTTGCGAAAACGGTATCCATATATCCAACTTGCTGTTGATGAGGCGGAAGACGGAGAGCACATTGTTGTTGAGCCGGGCATTTACAGAGAAAATCTTGATATGCAGGGCAAGTCTCTTATTTTGACAAGTACTGATCCCGATGACACATTTGTAGTTGAGACAACAGTTATACAGGGTGATGATCTTGCCCCTGTTATTAATTTTGCCGGAACAGAAGGTCCGGAAAGTATCATCGCGGGCTTTACGATTACCGGAGGCAACGGTGGAGTCGCAGGAAACGGAGCCTTTGTAAATGTTAGAAAATGTGTTATTAAAAATAATCGAAGGAATGACAAAGGAGGCGGTCTTCATAAGGTGCAGGGTACCATTGATGCCTGTGAGATCATCGGTAATGAAGCTGAAATAGGAGGAGGACTGAACAATTGCCATGGAACAATTCGAAATTGCCTTATCGTTGGCAATTCAGCCATGGTTGGCGGAGGGATTCGGAATTGTGATGGGGAGATCGTGAACTGTACAATTGTGTCGAATACAACAACCACGAGCGGAGAGGGTGTTCTTGCGGATTGCGACGGCAGTTTTACCAACTGTATCATCTGGGACAACAGCCCGGGTGTCTTTACCGCTCATACTGCACAAATGCTATATACATGTTGGCCGGAGAGTGATGGATTAAATGGTAATTTGAATGTTGATCCACTATTTATTTTGAACGGTGAATATCATTTACAGCCTGCTTCATCATGTATTGACTCGGGTACAATCAGTCCGGTGGGCGGATTGTCTGAAAAGGACCATGACGGCAATCTGCGAAATTTAGACGGCGATGGTGATTTGACAGCTATACCGGACATGGGTGCCTTTGAATATGACAATCAAAATGCTGTCATGGCTGTGCTTCCAAAGGACATGGAGTTTTACTATTCCGAGGAAGGGGCGATTCCAGAAGCACAGGAACTGTCTGTTATAAATTGCGGAGGCGCTTTGCTTAATTGGCAGATAAGTGAAGATTGTAACTGGTTAAGTGTCAGTCCTGAAAGCGGGCAGTCTCCGGGCAATGTCTCGATATCGGTACAGCCGCAAGGCCTTGCAAAAGGGACTTATCGATACGTTCTTGTTATCAGTTCCGGCGATGCCTTTAATAGTGCTCAGCGATGCAAAGTTACTTTGCATGTGGACAATAATACACTGCATGTTCCCGGAGAATACGGCACGGTACAATATGCGATCGATTCAAGTCAGAAGGGCGATATTGTCACTGTTTCTCCCGGGACATATTGGGAAGATATCAATTTTGGTGGGAAAAAGGTTACACTTACTTCGACCGACCCGGATTCTCCTACAGTTGTTGCAGCTACGATAATTCGCGGTTCAGGTCTTAACTCTGTTGTTACCTTTACAGGAACAGAAAACCATAAAAGTATCGTGTCAGGTTTAACCATTACCGGAGGCAATGGCGGTATTGCAGGTAATGGGGCCTATGCGATTATCCGTAAATGTACGATTACTGATAATCATAAAGATGGAGCCGGCGGCGGTATCCATAAAGTGAATGGCAGTATCGAAGACTGTGAGATTGTTAATAATTCAGCGGTTGGCGGCGGCGGTCTTAGCGGCAGTCATGCGGTGGTTCGAAACTGTCTTATCGCTGCTAATACGGCCCAGTTCGGGGCAGGATTTAAGAATTGTGACGGCAATATTGTCAACTGCACGATTGTATCTAACTCCGCCACTTCGGAAGGGGAAGGTGTTTTGGCAGATTGTGACGGAATGTTTACCAATTGTATTATCTGGGGTAACAGCTCGAATATCTTTTCCAATCATACAGCACAGATGCTGTATAATTGTTGGCCACAGGGCGATGCGATAAATGGTAATTTGAATGTGGACCCACTTTTTGCGGATTTTGAAAATGGTGACTATCATTTGCAGTCATCTGCGGGTCGATGGGATTCGGAAAATGAAATCTGGGTTATGGATGCTGTCACCAGCCCCTGTATTGATACGGGAAATCCGTCATGTGTATTGGCAGACGAACCTGCAAGTTCGCAAAATGTACGAATAAATATGGGGGTATATGGCGGTACTGGCTGGACCAGCCGAACCCCCGATGGTTGGGCTTTGTTGACTGACTTGAACAATGATCGTTCAATTGATGACAATGATTTAATGATGTTTATTCAATACTGGCTTAGCAGTGGGGAATTTATTCCGGCTGATCTTAACTGTAGTGGAGTCGTTAACCTGGCAGACTTCTCAATTTTTTCAGATAATTGGTTTTAAATCATAGTAACCTATCTCTGATAATATAAGTGCAGTAATTAAGTCTAACGGCTTTTGCATCTGAAATTAAATGACTGGATTAGATTTATAAGGAAACCCAACCCTACGGATCAGGTGTTGAGTAAGCGGAAAACTATGTAAAAGTCTATACTGTTGAATTTGTAGTTTTTGAACGAATGTACTTGGGAAACCAGCGGGTATTAGTGCGCGGCGTGGAAATGTTTGTACCATTCTATGCCTACTTCGACGACGCCGGCGGCAACAAAAGCCGCGATAAGGGCGATTAAGGCTTCCGATTTCCAGGGATTGATTTGCACGTAACGCTGTGCCCAGGTGTACCCCAATTCGATGCCGGCGTGGTTTCGTATCTTGTCGGGAAAACTGTTGCTTTCAAAGATGTTGTCCAGCAGCCGCCAGGCGACGCTGTTACTCTTGGTTCTGTAAATATACCCCAAATCCTGGATGTCCATGTAATATAAGTTCGCGATGATATCTTCATCCAACAGGTCTTTCTGGTTCGGATCCACCGCGACCCCGAGGATATGGTCCCCTTTTTTGCGTAACAGATCGTCCAGCATGTCATGCGTGAAGGGGTCATCCAGTATCTCTGACGCGCGGTCTCGCACATAAACATACCGGGAGCTTTTGATGATTTTTGCAAGACGCCCGATGGCCTGATTAATTTCGGTGTCATTGCCATCATGTACTAAATCGAACAGTGTGTCGATTTCCTGTATGGATTCACTTAAGATTTCTGAAATCATGATAGTTCATTCATATTTAGATTTGTTAAGCGAATTTATTCAACAGCCGCAAAAGGAAATAGTGATATGGTGTTTATGTATATTGTCACCGCAAACGAGAATAAAAATCTTAACACCAGAAGATACAATCAACTTCCTTTTACCGCCATTTTACTCATTGATGGATTCTCTTTCAAGTGTTGTTTGATAGATAATTGGGAGTGCATAAAAAAAGCCGGCACCATTTTCCGGCACCGGCCATTCAAGCGGAGGAGGAGGGATTCGCTGCGCGGCGCCTACGGCGTCAAACCCCTGAAGAATCTGCTTCGCAGCTTCGGGTGTTCAAATCCCTGTCAAATTGTTAATTTAGCGTATAGAAAAAGGCCGGCACCATTTACTGGTATCGACCTTTCAAGCGGAGGAGGAGGGATTCGAACCCCCGGTGGGTATCACCCCACAACGGTTTTCAAGACCGTCACCATAAGCCACTCGGACACTCCTCCAGTTTTATTCGGGCGTCGGCTCTTTGGCCTGCCGCACCGACTGGAACGTCATTTTATACCGCTTTTGGATGATTTTGTCAACCGCCAAGGATAGAATGGTCGAAATTTCTATAACTTCTTATAATGAAAAAGGTTAAAAATAAAAAGAGCCTTACGGGATGACCCGCGAGGCTCATTTATTTTAATATTTTGGCCATCCGAAGTGGATGTATTTGGGCTGAAATGGGAATTAGGCGTTTTTACCGTGACCGTGCCCCTTACCGTGACCACATCCGCCTTCTTTTTTACCGCAACCTTCTTTCTTTTCACAGCCCTCTTTCTTGCCGCAGCCTTCCTTCTTTTCGCAACCACCTTCTTTACTGCAACTGCCTTTCATCTCACAGTCGCCCGATTTTTCACATTCCTGCTTTTGGACCGACTGCTTTCCACATTTTCCATTGCCGCAACCCTTGGCTTCTGCAAATTGTGTAAACAGGCTCATGGTGAACAATACGACCGCGATCATTGCCATTCTTTTCTTCATTGTGTGACTCCTGATAGTTTTGTTTTCTCGTTAGTTAAAATTCCGATAACACCCCTTAGACGCAGGGCAGTTGTGACCCCCTGCGGTATTTTTTATTTTTTTTCAAGAAAACAAGTTTACTCACCGTAGGTTTTATAAAACTTACAATATTGACAAAACGATAGCTTGACAAGCCGCTGAAAACAGCTAATTTAGGACGAAATTTCTCACACAGGACATGCGTACATGGAAAAAACGCCGCTTAGCGACGAAAAACTCTTGGAACAGATTGCTGCCGGTGATACTGATGCGCTGGGGCAACTGGCAAGCCGTTATGAGTCGATGGTGCTTTCACTGGCTTACCGGCACACGCAACAATGGGCCGATGCCGAAGATATTGCCCAAGAGGCGTTTATCCGTGTTTTTACCTCCGCGGCCCGTTACAAGGGGCAATCCGGATTTAAAACCTGGCTGTACCGGATTGTTATCAATCTCTGCATGGATCATCACCGGAAAAAGAAGCCGGCTGCCTCATTAGAAGCGGTGACTGCCGACTTTATTTCTCAGTCTGAGCCGGATTGCCTCGAAGTGAGCGAAACCGCGGAAATCATCCGAAAGGCAATCAGCCAACTGCCAGAGCGCCAGAAAATTGCGTTGATTTTGCATCGATATGAACACCTGAGCCACGCGGAGATCAGTGACGCGACCGGCTGGTCGCAGTCGGCTGTAGAGTCTTTATTGGTAAGGGCTTATGGGAATCTCCGGAAAACTTTGGGGAAATTCTTAAAATAGTTGAAAATAATCACAGGGGTTGGCCTGCGGATGCGTCTAAATTAGATGACAGGGAAAACCAATGAAACATGTAAACGAAACAGAATGGAACGAATATTTGGCCGGTGTCTGCGAAACGGACCGGGCGGCGTGGATTGATGCGCATGTAAAAGATTGCCCGACCTGCGAAGTTGCCAGACAGAGAGCCATTGCGTTGGATAAGATGCTGGGTGACTGGCAGGTCGATACTGCCGGTCGCAGTGTCGCAGACAACGTCCTCCAGGCGGTTGAATCCAATGCGAAGATTGCCGAAGCGGCGTCACGACGGTCGCTGTATCGTCGGATTTGGCGTGTTACGGGGCGTGTTGCCGCGGCGGTAGTGCTGGGTGTTTCTCTGGGACATTGGGCCGGTAAAAGCAGTGCTCATAATCATATTGCCAATCGAGAGGATACCGCTGTCGAAACCAAACCGGGGTATTTAGCCGCACTGGATTTGCAGTTTGCCAGTGACCTGACGTGGTCGGTTTTAGAGGATGAACCGGAAGACGAAGAGGTGCAGCCATGAGAAAAATTACCCATGCAACGGTGTTTATTCTGGTTGTTTTTTTCTGCTGGCTGAGTTCTTTCTGGATCACGCGCAGTCGGGCCGTCAGCCGTTGGCAAGAGGGCAATCCGGCCTGGATGCAGAATGTATCCGATGAGGTCATTACCACGGAACAGCAGTTTTGCGCATGGATTGAGAAACACACACAGGCTCTAAAGCACGAACGAATGACGCTGGTGCAGTTACTGGAAAGTTCCGAGTCTGACGATCAGGCAATATTAGCTCAAGCCGAATTGGTTGCATCAAATCATGCTGAACTGCTGCGCGGTGTTGGCAAACATCTCAAAACAATGCGATTGAAGTTACCGGATTGTCAGAAAAAACTGTTGGCTGGTTTCTGTCATCAAACTTTGGGCGGTACGTTACGACGGGGCGGGCACGGTCATCAGGGTGGTGGCTGTGCACAAACAGGTCAGTCGGGGCATTCCGGCATGGGCAATGGGCGAAGACATGGATGCCGGCAGCGTCATTGTGGATTGATACGTAAATTGCAGATGACCGATGAACAGCTTGTTATTGCCGAACAGAAAGATCCGGACTTTGAAGAAGACATCCGCCAGCTTCAAGGCGCGGTGCTATCTGAACGCCGGCAGCTTTACTCACTTCTGGAAGACCAGCAGAATTTGAACGGACAGATCACTCAACAAATTGAAAATCTGATTGCTACTCATAATGTGTTGGAAAAACGGCTGATCGGCTATGTTCTGACGATGCGGCCCCATTTTTCCGCTCAGCAGCAGAAACGGCTCATCGGACTTTGCGGGAAAAACTGTTCCGGCTCTTGAAGGAGACCAGAGGCTTAAATTCTCACAAAATTACCGGTGAATTGCCGTTGATGAGGTTCTTTTAACTCGCCTTTGACAAATCATGTATAATTTGCTAAAATCGCTTTTGCGAGATGGATTTTGCGAAAGGGAATTTCCATGCGATTATTTGTAAGTCTTGGCGAGAGCAGTGTTAACGAACTGAAGTTTGACCGCGGGCCGATTTATGTGGGCCGTCAAATGGGCAGTCAGGTCTTTTTGCCCGACAAATCTGTTTCCCGCCAACATGCCGTATTTTATACCACCCGCGATGGCGCCTGGATTCTCGAGGATTTAGGCTCTTCCAACAAGACCTACCTGAACAGCCACGCGATTCACAAAAACGAACTAAATCATAATGATGTCGTGCGGATTGCCGATTTTTTGATTCGTGTCAGCCTTGAAGACGATGAGGACCAGGTTCGTAAGGTTGAAATGGAAGATACGCTTGTCGGTGCTCAGCAGATCCGCCGGGATTTGCATACGGTCGAACGCAACCCGGCTGCCAGTGACGCGCCGCCGATCAAATTTCCGGCCAAGCGGATACATAATTATCAAGAGGCGATGGAGATTCTTTGCAAGCAAAAGAGCATCGAAAAACTGTATCAGGCGACAATGGACTTGCTGTTTCGTCAGTTTAAGGCGATGGATATCTGGATGGGGATGCGCAAGGAAACGTCCGGTCCAATGGATGTGCAGGGCGGCAGGAAAATTACGACGGAGCATATCGAACGACAGCAACTGGCGATTCCGGCCAGCCTTGACGAGGCCTTGAATAAAAACAAGTATCTGCTGGTTCATCAACTGCCGCGTCAGATCGCTAATCGAGGGATTCGCTCAGTGATTATCGCGCCGATTATGGTCGGCAAGGACAATCACGGTATTATCTATATTGAAAACTCCAAGGAACACGCTCACTACAGTCTGCCGGACTTGGATTATCTCATTTTGATCAGCGTTAATGCCGGCTATATGATTTCTAAATTACAGTGACTGCGGTTAATCGCTGCCAAATTCAAAGGGCTTGCCGGCAACCGAGAAGGGGCGGTGCTTGCCGATATTGTTGATCAGCCCGATAGCGGTCAGGTTTACCAGCAGGCTGGAACCGCCGTAGCTGACCAGCGGAAGCGTCAATCCTGTCAGCGGCATCAAGCCTAACGACATTCCGACGTTGACAATTACCTGCACAGCCAGCATCGATGCAATGCCGACGGCAACCAACCGCCCGAACGCGTCGGTATTGAGCCAGGCCAGTTCAATGGCGCAGGCGATAATGATGACATACAGCAGCAGCACCAATCCACAGCCGATAAATCCGAATTGGTGCGCAATTGTCGCAAAAATCATGTCATTATGCGCTTCGGGCAGGTTGATATGACGATTTTGAATGTAAGGGCCTTTGGCAAAACCGTAGCCCCAAAAACCCCCTGACGATATCGCCTGTTTGGATTGCAGGAGCTGGTAGCCGTCGTCGCGTTTCCAGGTGCGCAGTTTATCCTGATAGTTATTACCGGCCAGAATTTTTCCCAGCCATGGTTTGCTGCGGGCGGCTTCAAAAAACTGATCGTTTTGCAGCAGGACCGACGAAATACGCATTCGCTGGTAGCCTTTCATAAATTTCCACATTAGCGGTGAAATGGCTAATCCCATGCACAGGATAATCAGTAAGTGTTTGACCTTGGCCCCAGCGACAAACAGCATCGAAAATAGTACCGGCATCATCAGAATGACGGTTCCCAAATCCGGCTCCAGCAGAATCAGCACCATCGCCAGTAAGGTCAAGGCAAACGGGCCGATCAGGCCCAGGAATTTGCGATAATTTGACCGAAAACGCAGATACCACGCCAATGCGAGGATATAGGCCACTTTGCAAAATTCTGACGGTTGAATCTGGAAACCGAAGCCGATTTTAATCCAGCGGTGAATGCCCTGGCGATCCTTCACGAAGGGGATTGTCATAATCCCCATCTTATCGACCAGGATAATTGCCAGTAAAAACAGCATGATAGCGTACAGGAGGTAGGCCAGCGGCCCCAAGCGTTCATAGCTGAACAGGTTGACAATCAGCAGACAAATGAGTCCCGCCCCGGCGAAGGCAAGCTGTTTTTTATAGGTGTTCGCATGCTTATGAGGTTTTTTGGGTGTGACGGGAGCCTCAGATGCCTCGTTTGCAGTCGTTGGGGCTGTCTCTTCAAGTGGCTGTGGTGTTCGGGCGATCACGTCTTCGGGGATTTCATCGCTGGGGTTTCCGACGGCGTAGATATTGAGTATGCCGATGCCTACCAGTGCCAGGGTGGCACTGAGCAGCAGCATCCGCATTAAAAAAAAACGACCTCGGAAAACGTATAAAACCATGTTTCAGTTATCAGTAATCAGTTTTCAGTTATCAGTTACTGCATTATCGGCGATTGTACTGTTTACTGTTCACTGATAACCGGTAACTGTTTTTTTGCTTCGTTGACGACGGTTTCGAGGGCTTTTTCCAGCGGGCCTTCGAGATTGACACCGGAAGCGAGGGTATGGCCGCCGCCGCCGTACTTTTGGGCGATCTTCCGCACATCGACAGCGCCTTTGGATCGCAGCGAGCACCGAAATCCGCCGTCGGCCAGTTCCACCAGCAGCATGGCCGCCTGGACTGACTGAATCCGCTGGCATTCATCAATCAGGTTTTCTGTATCGGCCCCGGTGGCGCCGGTTTCGTCAAAATCGCTTCGCAAGATATACTGTGTGGCAATACGTCCATCGGCGTGAAGCTCCAAATGCTCCAGCATTCGGCCCATCAGGTAGATGCGCGACGGCGAAAACGATTGGTACAGCAGGGCGTAAATCTCATTGGGCCGTGCCCCGGCGTCGATCAATTCGGCGGCGGTATGAAAAATCCGGCTGTCGGTATTACCGAACTTAAACCAGCCGGTATCCGATGACAGGGCGATATAGATCGACTGGGCGATATCCGGGGTAATCGGCCAGCCCGCAAATTTCAGCAGGTCGAAGACGATTTCGCCAGCCGCGGCGGCGGTCGTATCCACCACTGACACGGTTCCGAGGTTGTCGCCGCTGATATGGTGGTCAATGACCAGCACTTTTTTATCGCAAACGGCCAGCCAGTCGGCAAAGCCCGGAAGCTGAACATTGCTGTCGGTATCGACGATGATAATCAGGTCAACATCCTTGTAGTAGCCTTCCATGAGCTGCTGTTGGGTGATGTCATTGCCCAAAACCGGCGTTTCACAGTCAAAAAGGGCTTGGTACCAGTTCGCCAGCGGCGACATGAAGATTGGCCGGGCCTGCTTGCCCTGGGCCTTTAAAGCCCCGAGCATGGCCCGGATACACCCGCAGGCGTCACCGTCAGGCCGGATATGGCTGGTAATCAGCACATTACTCGATTGCTCAATCAGTGTGATCGCATCTTTGTAAACTTCACTGCTCGTCATGACTTATCCTGATCAAAATCCCGTGATTTATATATTTGGAGTGCCATCTTAATGATTTTAGCGGAAAATTAACACCACTTTTTTGTGAATTAGAGGCATTGGATATAAAACGGACACGGTTTTCTGCTTTTTAGTTGTACCGGAGTGCTTGCACGATTCAAAAATTTTTAGAAAATCTATATTTTTCCTATACGAAAAGTTCTGGCTGAATCGTTCTATACTTGTATATCCGGATTACTTAAATGATAAAGGAGAATTCTGATGAAGGTAAAGATGGGTTTGATGGTGGTGTGGGCGGTTTTAATTTTCTCTGATGCACAGGCGGATTTAATACGGGTTGACGTGACGGGGCATGTGACGGAGACGCCGTATGGCTATTATGAGGACCAACCCGGACAGTATCCGTTGGTGAACATCGGGGATACCATGACGGGCTACTGTATCTACGATACAAGTTACCCCGATCTTGATCCTCTGGATTATACCGGCACTTATATGTTGAGTGAAATTGTGATGCAGATTGGAGCTTACACGTTTACTACAGGACATTATACTTCCGGCTATCCGACTTTTAGGACGTGGGCAGTGGATGAGACCTATTTAGCAGAATCCCCGGCCCAGATGGATATTTATGTGAATTCTGTATATGAAACGTGGGGCGGACAGTTTAAATTGCTGGACTTATGCAACGCCTCGTTGGGCCGTCCAGATGATTCATTTCCAACTTCTTTCCGAGATGATCTGTCTTACTTCTATTACCGTAACGAGTTTAGAGTGGCCGGTAACTTTATCAACATTGAAGGTGTGCTCGACACGGTTGATATCACCGTCATTCCCGAACCGATGACACTGTCGTTACTGGGGGTAGGCAGTTTGATTCTTATCCGCAAAAGAACTCGATTTAAAAGAACTTAGAAGCTGTTTTAGAAAGTCTTATTGTGGACGTTTGACTGCACCAAATCACTGACGCTGTTTTCGTTCCATTGGAATACGAAATTATTCATTTCTGAGGGAAGTCGGGAGGGAATTTTCAAACAGGCAGGCCTGTGGATTCCTTTGGCTGTCCCACAAGAAAATCGGAATATTCTTGACTCTGCAAGAAGAATCTTGGTATAATAGTTGTCGTTTTATGGAGCAGCATGAGCATTTTCGCCAAGAGAAACGTCAAATCAGGACTCTAAATCTTGGAGGGAAAGAAAATGAAAAAAACATTCCTTTTCTGTCTTCTTTTAACACCCATTTTCACAGTAAGTGTTTGCGCTGACCGCCTTGATAACTATCGCGCACAGGTCATTTCACTCAGTCCGGTCGGGTATTACACCTTTGACGAAATTGCCGGTACTGCGGCTGTCAATCTCAGCGGCGCCGCCCCGGATGGCAGCTATATTGACGATCCCAATCTCCTTGCCGGTGGCGTGTTTGCGGATGTTGGCGGTTCCGCTGTTCAGCTTAACGGTTCAACCCAATGGATTCAGGTTCCCGATGATAACTCGCTGGATATGACCCGACAGGTTTCCTTTTCCATGTTTGTCCGCATCGAGCAGTTTATGTCCACCTGGACTCCGCTGATCTGGAAGGGCGACGGCGTAAATGACAGCGGACGCAACTATGCCATCTGGCTGCAGAATAACGGCTTAATCAGTTTGAACAGTTGTGATGCTTCCGGACAGCAGTATACACAAACCTGGGCCGGCCATATTCAGCTGGATCAGTGGTATCACATTACAGGCGTAATTGATCGCGATGCCGGTATCATGAAGATTTTTGTTGATGGCAGGTTAGTTTCGTCGGCTGCCATCCGCACGAACGACATGGTGACGACGACGCATGACATGCAGATTGGCTGGCGCACTGAAATCTACGGCGGTCATGCCCCCGTTAACGGTGTGATCGATGAAGTTGCCGTCTTCTCAACGGCTCTCACCGACGCCCAGGTGCGTCAACTTTACCAATCAGCTTCTGGAACGTATGTTGCCGCAGGCACACCGGACTGGCTGTACGACTTAAATGGCGGCGATCTCTCGCAAATCAGCCTGACCTTCAGCAACTCCATGAATATGGGCACTGTCAGTGCGTCCGATTTTACCCTGCAGGATCCAGACGGTCAATCCGTGCCAATCACATCGGTTACCGATAATGGAACCGATACCGTTACCCTGCACTTCTCCGCGCAGACGCAGGTCGGCAACTATACCCTTACCGCCGGCAGCGACATGCTCGATACAGACGGTCTGCCGCTCGATCACGACCGAAACGGTTTTGCCGGTCAATCTGAAGACATCTACACTCTTACAATTCACGCGACCGAAAATCCGGCTCTTTTTAACGGCTTGGTTGCCTATTGGGGTTTTGATGATGACCTGTCGCTAATCGCCCGTGACTACACCGGCAATGGAAATGACGGTGATCTGTTTGGCGATACTCACACCGTCCCCGGAATTCAAGGCAACGCCTATGAGTTTGATGGCAACGGTGACTATGTTCAGACACCGGTGGATATTCAGTCATCCGCCTTGCCGGAACTAAGTATTGTCGCCTGGGTGAGCAACGAATATGCTGTCAACTATCGCGGTGACATCCTCAATAATGATGATGGCGCCTATGATCGGGGTTTGTTCTACAATACTGACACTAACGGCTATGCAATCCTCAAGGGTAACGGCGTTTTACCTTCCTATGAGACACGGCGAAACAAATGGTTTTTCCTGGTTGGCAGTTGGGATGACGATGATTGTGAATTCTGGGTCAATGACACCAAGTTTACTTCAAGCGCAGCCGCTTCGACCAGCAGTATCCTGGCTCGGATTGCTCATTCGCCTATCTACGGCGGGTATTTTAACGGCCTGATTGATGAAGTGATGATTTTCGACCGGCGGCTGACCGATCAGGAAGTGGCGGACTTGATGCTTGAAACCACCGGCGCGTGGCCGCAGCCTGATCTGCAAATTCGAACCGATGACCAACTCGATTATATTGGCGACGAGGTCATTGATGACTTGGGTGCCCAGACCAGCGAATACTCTGTTCGTCCAGGTCTGACGGCTGTTTATGATGTTGTTCTGAATGTGTTGGACGCGGACAGTCCGGCGACGGTTCAGATTACTGGTCCGGTTGCTGCTTCCGGATGGACCATCCGGTATGAAGATACCTATACCGGGCAGGATTACACCACCGACGTGACCGGCAGCGGGCTTCAGCTTCCGCGTTATCAAACCACCCAGAGTTTAACCGTGTTGATCACACCCGATGTAACCGTCCCTGACCAGACCGTTTATGATGTTGTTCTGACGGCTGAAGTGGCTGACAATACAGACTTCTTCGACCAGGTGCGAATGCGAAATATTGTGGATACCCAGATGCCTGCGCCGCCATATGGAAAACATTACACAGTGAATGCCGATTTTGATCTGGGCGTTCTGAATGGTGTCAGCCATGAAGCCGTTGCCGACCAACTGCAGCTTTCCGAAGGCGCCACCACGCTGCCGTTTATGTGGGTTCCCAACTCAGACACCGGAACCATTTCAAAAATCAGCACAGAAACCGGTCGCGAACTCGGTAAGTATCGCGTTGGCCCGACAAACGCCAATCCATCGCGGACGACGGTTGATATCTATGGAAACTGCTGGGTTGGTAATCGTGATATTGGAACAGCCGTTAAAGTCGGCCTTGTCGAAAACGGCCAGTATATCGACCGCAATGCCAACGGTGTTGCGGACACCTGCCGCGATCTCGACGGTGACGGAACAATTTCCGATACCGAAATTCTCCCGTGGGGTCAGGATGAATGTGTCATGTTTGAAGTCGTTGTCATACCCGGGCAGGAAGGCACCTATACGCCTGCCACCTATCACCTTGGGTACCAGAGCAATATCGGCCCCCGCGGCATCGCTATTGATGCTGACGGTAATTGCTGGGTGGGCTGCCGCGATACCCGGATTTACTACTATGTTGATGGGCTGACCGGCCAGATTATCAAGAGTTATGACTTCAGTCATACCGGACATAAAATATATGGTGCGGTGGTGGATGAAAACGGCATCCTCTGGTCCTCCGGGCAGGATAACAATACGATTCTCTGGCTTGATCCGTCCACCGGTGACTATGATCTAATTAACATGGGTATCTACGTCTATGGAATCAATATTGACGGCAACGGTCATGTTTATGTCAGTCATTGGCGCAACACGGCGCTGACTCAGATCGATATCAACACCAAAACGGTTAACTGGACTGTTGCCGGCCGATATGAATCCCGTGGCGTTGCCGTTACTGACGATCAGGACATCTGGACGGCAAATTCAGCGCTCGGTACCGTGACCCGCTGGCGACTGGACCCAACTGAAAATGCCGTTGCAGTTGCCGATATCCTTGTCGGCAATACGCCGACCGGTGTTTCAGTCGATGCGGCCGGTTATGTCTGGGTGGTCAACTATGGCGACGATTATGTCAAGCGAATTGATCCTGCGACCAACCAGGTCGATATCGAAAAATATATCCGCGGCCACCATTACGGCTATAGTGATATGACGGGAATTGTTTCGAGGTCAGCAACCTCCCGCGTGGGTACATGGACCGTCTCGCTCAATGCCAAGGAGTTTGATACCCCGTGGGGTGCAATTGCATGGAATGCGGACATCCCGTGGGGCAATCAGATCATAATGCAGGCCCGCAGCTCCAACGACCGTCGCAACTGGTCGTCTTGGGAGGATATGGACAGCCGAAGTCCGATGCGGCGAACGCCTGACGGAAGGTATCTGCAGATCAAGGCTACGTTCAGCAGTATCGTCGCCGAAACAACGCCAATCCTTTACGACCTGTCAGTCTGGCCGTCGCCGGTCTGTGGAGATGTTGATCATCCGTACCCGATTGCGGATATTACTGGAGATTGTAAGGTTGATCTACTGGACTTGTCACTCATGGCCAGTCAGTGGTTGATGAATACTGGACCGTAATACAAGTTTCGTTAGAAATGGAGTAAGGGTCGGGTTGAAATGCAGAGCAAAAGGATGCTGCTGTGTAGGGCCGAGAATTTACGCACCGTTTCGCAGGCAGGCTAAGGTGATGTTGATGTCCGGATAGGTGACTTGGCCGGACAGGTGTTTGAAGATCAGGCTTTTTTGTTTGCTGCCGAGTTTTCGGATGGTTTGACGGATTTTTTTCGAGGCAGCCGGCTCTACCCACAGTGAGGGGTCATCTATGTCTTCGGTGCCGATGAAATCAAGCAGATATTGTGTGGTGGTCGATTCGGCGCGGTTGATTGCAGCGGCGACTTCGCGGATGCTTTTCTGCTGTGCGAACAGTTCAAACGCCCGATCTTTTGCGGAGACCTTTTCAACCGCCGGTTTAGTCTGGCGGGGAACTGTTTCGATACCGACGTCCATATCCAGATGATATTTTTCGCAGTACTTTTGAATAATGGTCAGCACGGCGCGGCCGTACTGCTGCCGTTTTTTGACACCGATGCCGCTGACGGTCATGATGTTTTTGGGTGTTGAGGGTCTCACCTTTGCCAGGTTTCGCAGCGTTGCATCGCCGAAGACGACAAAGGGCGGCACGCCTCTTTCGCGGGCCTCGCGTTTGCGGAATTCGCGCAGTTCATCAAACAGCCCGCCATCGACCCCGTCCCAGGATTCGGTTTTCAGCTTGGCGACCCGGGAGGATTTTTTCTCGGCTGGTTTCAGCAGGCGGGGCGTGGTTTCGCCTTTTAACACGGCCACGCCTTTTTTTGTGATGGCTAATTGATTGTATTCGCCGTACTTTTCAAGAAAGCCCTGACCGATAAGCTGTTCGGTCCAGCTTTGGATGACGGTTTTGGGAAACTCCGCCAGCAGGGCATAGGTGCTCAGTTCGTCGTGGCGGTTTTCAAGAATGCGTTTGTCTTTGGAGCCTGCCAGCACCATTGCGGTGTAGCCGGAGCCGAACTGCTGTTGAAGGCGAACGACACATGACAGGATTTTTTGGGCGATGATCAATGCGTCGTCAATGCTGTCCACTTCGCCGAGGCAGATATCGCAGGCAGCGCAGTTGTCTTTTTCGGCGGCCTGTCCGAAATATTGCAAAATTGCCCCATGCCGGCAGCCTGCGCCTGTGCAGAAGGCATACATGCCGTTGAGCTTATCCATAGCGATCTCGCGGGCTCCTTCGCCCATGTCGCCCATAAGGAATTTCCAGACGCCGTAGTCGCCGCCGGAATAGAACAGGTGGCACTCGGCCTCCAGCCGGTCGCGTCCGGCCCGGCCGCTTTCCTGCTGATAGTTTTCCAGTGATTTGGGCATGCCGGTGTGAATGACATAGCGAACATTGGATTTGTCGATGCCCATGCCGAACGCGATGGTCGCCACGACCGTATCGACGTCTTCGTTAATAAATCGGTCCTGATTTTCCTTTCGCTTGTCGGCGTCCATGCCGGCGTGGTAGGGGGCGACCTTGTAGCCGAGTGACTGCAGCTCGATGCACAGCTCATTCACATCGCGGCGGCGAATGCAGTAGATAATCCCCGATTCGTCTTTGTGCCGGTCCAGTACTGAGCGGACCTGGGCGACGATATTCTTTTTCGGTTGGACCTTATAGGTCAGGTTGGGCCGGTCAAACGAGCCGACCAGCATATGCGGTTCGTTCAGGCAAAGCTGGCGGGCAATATCCTCGCGTACCTGCGCGGTGGCGGTAGCGGTATAGGCGGCGATGGTCACGCCGGGAAACAATTGTCGCAAGCGGCCCAGTTGGCGATATTCCGGCCGGAAGTCATGGCCCCACATGCTGACGCAGTGAGCTTCGTCAATCGCAAAATAGGACAGGCTGACTTGTTTGAGCAGATTCAGCATGCCTTCGGTCAGCAGGCGTTCCGGCGACAGGTACAGCAGCTTGACATCCCCTTGGCGCACCGAATCGAGCGTTTCTTTCTGCTCTTCGGGTGACATGGAACTGTCCAGCCGCATGGCCGCGACGCCGCATTGGACGAGTGCGTCCACCTGGTCCTTCATCAGTGAAATCAGCGGCGAAACGACGACCGCCATGCCGTCGGTGGCAACCGCGGGTGCCTGGTAGCACAGGGATTTGCCGCCGCCGGTTGGCAGCACAACAATACAGTCACGCCCGGCATTCAACGACGTCATCGCCTCCCGCTGAAGCGGCAGAAAGTCGTCATAACCCCAGAATTTTGTCAATGCCTGCTGAATCTGTTTCATTTGAATTTCCGGACGAATTATCGATTGCAGGCCTGTACGATCTGAGACTTTTTCATAAAGATGATCAGGATCACCGGATAGATCAGGCCGAAGACACCGCCGCATGTGCCGCCGACAGCGCCTCCGACGGCCGCCGGCATTTCACTTTCGGAAACACCGGACAGAGCAGAGAACATTGTAATAATATTGACAATCAGGGCGATTGCTCCCCAAATAACAGAGCACCAGCCATAATAATAAGCCGCCAGACGTGCCCAATTCTTTTGATTCAGCAGGCCGATACCACTGGCAAGCAAGACTCCGGCAAATACAAGGCCGAGTATGGCTCCAAAGGCAGTGTAGATTTTCATGCCCGGACCCATTTGAAACGGGCTGTTTGGTTGGGGAATCATGATACTGATGATTGCAATAGGTGTGCATAGCAACCCAAGGGTAGCAAAAGCAATATTTAAAATTCCCAATACAGTTAAGGACGTCGGGCGAACCGTGTCCTGATAGCCTCCGGCGGAAATGGCGAACCCTTCTACGTTACCAAGCGGTTGCCAGCCTTCCATGCCGCTGCACCAAACAGAGGTTTCAAGCGTGATAATCTGCTGGATAAGCAGCGATTCAAGTTCCTCGCGGCTGACGGGGCCGATTTGCTGACTGTTGAGCTGATAATACCATTCCGGCTGATTCATTGTATTGTCTCCTTGTTTTTCGGGGATTCAAAATAGTCTCCGGGATTATACCAGAAAGCCTCGTACAGGCAACAGGAGCCTGTATTTTTTCTTGTGCTTGGGGGGAAATCGAGGAAATCGGGCAAAACTAAAGGACTTATGGGCATTTTTATGGTTTTGGGGGCTTTTAGGGGCGATAGGCTGGATTTTCTTTGACGGGCGGTCGAATGTTGAGTACACTACGCCGTCTATAGGAACCTTACCAACCCTTTTCAGGGAGAATATGTATGAATATGGACAAGATAGTCTCAGAAGGTATCACTTTTGACGATGTACTGCTGATTCCGGCCCGCAGCGATTTCATCCCCAGCGAGGCCAACACGACCACGCGCCTGACCCGCAATATCAGTATCAATATCCCGATTATTTCGGCGGCAATGGATACGGTGACCGAGTCTGCGCTGGCGATCGCACTGGCCCAGGAGGGCGGTATCGGCATTATCCATAAAAATCTGTCACTGGAGGCCCATAAACGTGAAGTGACCAAGGTTAAACGCTCCGAAAACGGGGTCATTCAGGATCCGGTGACACTCAGTTCCGATCTGGCGGTTTCCGAGGCCCGACAGGTAATGCGTGAGCAGAACGTTTCGGGGATTCCGATTGTCGATAGCGGCAAACTGGTGGGGATTCTGACCCGCCGGGATTTGAAGTTCCTGGAGGACGATTCGGTCAAAATTAAGGAGGTCATGACCTCTGAAAACCTCGTAACCGGCCCGGCCGACACCACATTGGCCCAGGCACGCGAGATTTTGCGTAAGCATAAGGTTGAAAAACTGCTGCTGGTGAATAATAGCGGCGAATTGTCCGGTTTGATCACCATGCGAGACATCGACCGGGTCCAGCAGTTCCCCCTGGCGGTTCGCGACAGTCGCGGACGCCTGCGGGTTGGTGCTGCCGTTGGGGCAAAAGATAAAGAACGTGTTGCGGCTCTGATTGAGGCGGAAGTGGATGTCATGGTGGTCGATACCGCCCACG
>JANQGW010000217.1 GCA_028282905.1 Sedimentisphaerales bacterium
AGCATGCATCGCAACGGGCAGGCAGGCGATTATTCTGCTGCCGGAAATTGCACTGACCGCACAAACCGTTCAGCGATTCAGCAGCCGGTTTGAGAATGTCGCGATATTGCATTCACAGTTATCAGGCCCGCAGCGCAATGCCCAATGGCAAAATATCCGTTCGGGCCACGCCGATGTGGTGATTGGCGCCCGCTCGGCGATTTTCGCCCCGGTCGATAACCTCGGCCTCGTTGTCATCGACGAAGAACACGAGGCCAGCTACAAACAGGACACCGTCCCCCGCTATCACGGCCGGGACGTAGCGGTTAAGCGATGCCAACTGGCAAACGCACACTGCCTGCTCGGCTCGGCGACGCCCGCGCTGGAGAGTCTGCACAACTGCACAACCAAGAAACACTATACGCTGCTGGAATTGCCCAAACGCGTCAACAAACTGCCGATGCCGGAAATGAAACTGGTCGATATGACCACCGCGTTTGCCGATTCCGAACACAAGGGCTTTCAGATCATCAGCCCGCAGCTTCGCGAACATCTCGGCGAAGTGATCCGGCGAAAAGAGCAGGCAATATTGCTGCTGAACCGCCGGGGCTACAGCAATTTTGTCTACTGCCCGTCGTGCCATCACAGCCTGACGTGCCGCAACTGCGATGTCACGCTGACGTTCCACAAAAAGCCGAAGCTGGAAAAACAAAAAGAGAATATCCTTGGGCGTCACATGGTCGGCGGCTTTGCTATCTGCCATTACTGCCTGTCCAAGACGCTGGTGCCCAAGCAGTGCCCGTTGTGCAGCAGTCCCATGACGATGATCGGCCTCGGCTCGCAGCGGCTGGAGGAGGAACTGGCCAAGAAGATGCCGGCCGCACGCTTCCGCCGGATCGACAGCGACGCAATGGAGGGTAAAAACTATTATGATGTGCTGAGAGACTTTTCAGAGCGGAAAATTGACGTTTTGCTCGGCACCCAGATCCTCGCCAAGGGCCTTCATTTTCCGAATGTGACGCTGGTGGGCATTATCAGTGCCGATACCGCCCTGTTTTTGCCGGATTTCCGCTCGAATGAGCGAACGTTTCAGATCATCAGCCAGGTGGCGGGCCGGGCCGGCCGTAGCGAGAAAAAGGGGACTGTTTATATCCAGACCTTCTTTCCCGGTCAGCCGGCCATCCAATTTGCCAGGAATTATGACTTTAAAGGCTTTATCCAAGAGGAGTTACAGCACCGACAGGCGTGCTGTCTGCCGCCGTTCTGGCGCATGGCAACCGTCGGCATGAGAGACGCCAAGTTCGACCGGCTGACTGCGGCCGCCGAGCAGATGCGAGAGCGTCTGGACACGATAATCGCCTCTGACGACCTGAAAATCAAGGTTCGCGGCCCGATTGAGCCGGCCATCAGCCGCATCCACCGCCAGCACCGTTTGCAGTTTATCCTGCAGGCGGCAACGGTTCTGGAACTGCAAAACCTGTTTTCCAGGCACCGGGTCATGACCCCGATCCGCCCGGCGGTACAAACACAGATCGATATTGACCCAATCGGCGTTTTATAGCGTTTTATCGCTTGATTTTCATCTGGAAATGGTGTATATTCGCCAATCTTTCACGGAGAGTAGCTCAGTTTGGCCAGAGCGCTGCGTTCGGGACGCAGAGGTCGCAAGTTCAAATCTTGTCTCTCCGATTTTTTTTGCGCATTAAAGAATTTATAACAAAAAAACGCCGCAGTGCTTTTTGCATCGCGGCGTTTTTTTGTAGTCTATTATTAGAAGATTGACTGTGAACTTGTTTTAATAGCTCATGAGCCAGTCGTTTGCGAGTTTGGTTAAATCCCACAGATCGACGGTAAAGTCGATATAGTCGTCGGGGCCGCTGATGTCGGCTCGGCCGGCCTGCATGGCCGCCAGGCCGCTCATCCATTCGGCCGACAGCATTGCCGTATCCAGCATATCCACCTTGCCGTCCGGTTCGCCGGCGGGGCCGGTGATATCGGCACTGATGACATCGCTGGTGTAAAGACTCTTTCCGATACTCAGCACAAACTGCTCCAAGTCGTCCAGTTCCTGAGCCGTCAGATAAGCCGCGGATGTGCGGCCATGCCGATCGTCGGCATTATACGTCGTCAGTACTTCACGAATCGTCCCGGCCATGCCGCCCTGCAGATAGGGCGCCGTCCGCCAGACCTCGGCCAGCGTCGGAACATCCAGCGGACGGGTATCGTCCGGGCGGTTTGTCCCCACATCGTATAACATCTTAGCGGCAGGGTCGGAAGGGTCGATGTATATATCACCCCGGTGGCAGTTGCCGCAGCGAGCCGCCCCAAAGAACACCAGCCTGCCGCGCTGAGCTGCAGCAGAATAGCTGCCGCTGACCAGATAGGGGCTGGGGACTGGCCGCAGCGAAGACAGGTAGGCGTTGACCGCATCTTCGGTTTCCTGTGGGACACTCATAAACTGAATGAATTTAAAACCGGCGTTGACCGCGGTCGGAGCATCAGCACGGATGCCGGTAATCATCGCGGGGGCCGAATAATGTGCCAGCAGCATACTTTTGACGTTTCGGGGGCTGCCCATGCCGTCATTACCCAGATCCCAGTTCAGACCATCGCCCCTGCCGTCCGGATGGCAACTGGCGCAACTGAGCCATTCCTGGTAACAGGCACTGCCGTCATTGAAAAACTGATATCCCTGGCGAACCAAATCGGGCTGCTGGGATTGGCCGAGAATAATCTCGGTGATCTCAGGATTTTCCTGACTGACATCAAACGTATCGAGCGATTCGGAAAAGTAATTGCCGACATAGGCTTGATTGCCCACCAGTACAATACTGCGGGGGCCGTTGCCCAGCAGTTGAAGGCGTTTTCGTAAGCCAGACAGAAAAGCTAAATCATTCGGCACATCGGCAGCACTGCTGGAGAAGCCGCCCAGAACCGGTGTTCCCGCGGCCACGTCGGCTAATCGGCTGTGCAAGGCCGCGCGATCAATGACGCTGACTTCCTGTGAGCCGGCGTGCGTGACGCAGAGCTTGCTGCCGTCGGCACTGCAAGCCACAGCCCACGGATTGGCAGCCCCGGCGTAAATATCGTCCAATAAGACGGTATTAACTCGTGTGCCGGCAGCTATATCAATAACACTTAAAGCATTGGTCCAAATCCAGCCGCGTTCGATCTGGTTGGTCGGCATCTGGTAGCGTCCGACTAAATGGGTGACGTAGGCATACGCTCCATCCGGTGAGACACATGCTCCACGTCCGCCACTGACGCCGTCAACCAGATCAATGTCATGTATCACTGTGCGGGTGGCAGTATCAATCACGGATACCTGCATTGTATTATCGTTGTCATTGGCCGGACCTTCCGGCAGATGGTGCATTACCATCAGACGCGAGCCATCCGGGTTTAAAGCCATTGCCACCGGTTCACGGTGGACCGGAATTTGGTCAACAACCGCTTGGGCGACAGTATCAATGACCGAAACCGTCCCATCAAAGCGATTGCACACATATAATGTCTGGCCATGCAGAACCGGGGACATCGGTGTGTGACCGACAGGAATAACGTCCGTGCCTGCTGTTGCGGTATTCATCGCCAGTACTGTCCCATAGTTGGAGCCAACAGTAACATAGAGGCTATTGGACGCGGCATCTATTGCCAATCCATGCGGGACCGCCGGCAGGTCATATACTTGTGTGACCTGCTGAGTGCTGCATGAAAACGCATGAACGGCACTTCCGGTTTCATCGGCAATATACAGTGTATCGGTTCCGTCATGCACCATGGCCGCCGGCGACAGATAATCGGCCGCAAACAGAAGTGATTGCGAAACAGCCAAAAAGCTCAACAAAACTATCCATGAAAGTGTTTTTTTAGTTTTCACTTTTTTATCCTTTATAATCAGTCATCTGCCTGTTTATTATTACCCAAACATCGCTTAGTCGTGCCATGCCGGCGCGAACATGTCAATGGCCTCTTCAAAGGTCGGACGTTTCCGGAAATCCGGATCACTTGACCAGTTGCTGTGGTGACGGCCGTAATAGGTTCCGTGATACTGATAATTGGTATCCACCCATCGCCGCAGAATCATCAATTCATTAGCATCCAGCAGTTGATAGTGATTTTCATCCTCCGGATCGGTCAGTTTGGCGATCATCGGACTGTCATAGCAGCCCATCGACTTTGGCGGCAGATACGAGCCGAGGTCATTTCCTCCGCCCTTGCCGGGTGTAATCGAACCAAACTCCGGAACCGCATAACCGGCCAGTTCCTTTGAGAGTAACTGTTCATACGAGACGTTGTAATAGGCTGTCAACGTGTCTGTCAGTGTCAGATTGCCTGTGGGATTAGAACCACTATGGCAAACGATACAATTGGCATTGAATATCGGCTGGATATCCGTCGGGTAATGGATCACCTGTTCAGGTCGGCCGTCGCCTCCATTGGCGATAAGGTCACACGGCTGAGCCTGTAACTCACTGGGTGCCCGTGTCAGGGCAATCGGCGTTTCCCGGCCAATCGGCATAGCCGCCTGACCGGCTTTTTCGTGACAGCCAACACAGGAGCGAATCTCGCCGGGGCGATAGTTGACATAGGTTCGTTCCCGCTGGAGTTCCTGGAAATTCTCATCCAATGCCTGCATGAAAATATTACGGTCGGCAGGCACGGTAAAATAAGCCGAACCATCCGCTTCCACCGGAACAACGCCCCACTGGACACGCGGCCACAATGCGGCTTTCCAGGAATTGCTTTGCGCCGACGGTGACCATTTGCGGCGGGTGTCCCAGTACCTCGGGATATCCTCATTAATCCGCAGCCACTTAACCTCGCCGGGCGAGACACCGTCCATGCCCTGATAAACATTAGTCACAATGCACAGCGCTTCATTTTCCGCCTTAAATGTCGGATGGCGGAATGAATAGATCTTCGGCGGTGTCTTGCGTGCCACCAGCGGCGTCGGGTGCCAGCAGGAGGTTGTGTAGTCCGGATCTTTATAGACCGATACCTGATTGCCGTCGATATCGAGCAGATAAATTGCGTAAGCACTCGGCACATTGCGGTAATGTGCGTTCCAGTCGTACTTGCAGGAAACCAGAAACTGTGTCGCACTGATGGGACACGGGTCCGTATAGAGCGGGCCGCCCACACCGTCAGTATGCAGGCCGGAGAATCCGTCATATGAGAAGTACCAGCCCTCTTGGGCCGACTTCATCATGACATCGGGTGTAATCCGCGTTAGGCCTTCCAGCGTGCGATTATCCTTGCTGAGATCGACAATTTGAATCGGCCCCAGCGTATTGCCCTGCGGATAGTGAGCCGCGCTGACAAAGACGATCTTGTTGTCATTGCCGGGAACGGGCTTGGGATACATGTGAGCACCGGTGTTATAGTACGAGTCGGAAAGGCCGAACAATTCCTGCTGCTTGGTGCCGTCCGGGTTCATCGAATAAATGCACTTGGGCGTTCGGTGGCCCTTATCGAGATATTCCCAGCGATGGTACATCACGCGACCGTCATCTAAAATATACGGGCAAAACTCGCTGACCGGACTGCGTGACAACTGATCGACATTCTGGCCGTCCGCATCAACGCGGTGCATGACCGCGGTTGCTAAACCAGCCGAACCGCCGCAAAGAATCGTCTGCTCGCAACGACTGGAGGAGAAGATAATCCCGCCATCCGGCAGATAGGCCGGGTCAACGTCGTCGGTGTGGAAATTGCTGCCGCCATTCCAGCGGGCAATCTTATCGGCTTCATCGGCCGGGGCCTGTAAGACCTGACGCAAGTCGGTGCCGTCAATATTGACTTCCCAGATGCGGAAGCCCGCCCCTTCATGGTCCCGATAATCAAAAATCACCTTCGTTGCATCAAAGGACAAGGTAAACTTGCCGATGACACCGGTGCCGCTGGTGCCGGCAGGGAAATCAGCCGCGGTAATGACGGGCCGTTCCTGCTTGGTGCGAATATTATAGATATAGATGCCGTTTTCAGCTTGGAACAGACTGCTGGGGGTACCGTTATTAATGACAGTATAGTAATGGTCCGACATATAGGGACGGCGCTTGATGAAGATAATTTCATCAAAATCAATTCCGTAGGTGTTCGGATCGAACGGGCCCGGATCGGTCTTAAATGACCAGAGATCACCCGGGTACTCCTGTCCGCCAATCACCGTATCGACTCGCCAGAAATATTCTGTTTTCGGATCAAGTGCCTCTGTCGGCGTATAGGTGGATGCGGTTTGTTCGACTACAAACTCTGGTGTGTTTGTTGTACCCAGATAAACCTTAAACGAATCGGCACCGGTATAACCGGTCCAGCTCAGATCCGTCTCCACACTAACACCCAGCATTCCATCGGGCGGCTCAATTGCAATCGCTTTATAGTCAAACTGCTCGAAATATAAATCCTGAATTTCCGGTGCACTGAGTTCATAGTTATATACACGAAACTCCCGGATCATTCCGTCATAGGATGAGCTTGCATCGGTCTTACCGCCAATAGCAAAGGCATTTAAGTCTTCGATGGCATGAGACTGGTAGCCGTCATGAATCAGCGAACCATTGTGATAGATTGCCGAATAACCGGTTTCAGAGTTACGGGTGAACACAAAATGATTCCATTTACCCTTGGCCTTGTCGCCGCCGCCAATCGACGTTGAAATGCGATAGCTGCAGCAGTTTCTGCCATAGTTGTAGTAAATATTCCCATCCCGCCACGGCAATTCCGCCCCAAAGAAGCGGTTGGTCGCATCCGGCGTCGTGCTCCAGAACGCGACACCATCATTGCTTGAGGCAATCGTGCTGCCACCGTACAGCATCATGGAAAATGTCACTTCGGTATCTACCTCTGTATTAAACAGGTCCAGGAAACCCTGCGGCAGTGTTACGACATCGCCGCTGCCGTCAAACTGTAAGACCTGCCCCTGCTCGGAATCGTCCACATAGACTGCCCCGGTAATCGTCGCGTCATTGCCAAAGCCGGAGCTATCGACAGCAATCGCAGCATCACCGTTGTCATTAAACTCATAGCGTGCAATCATCTTTTCATCACTAACAATCATATAAGTCAGCAACGCTTGAGTGGAAGTTACTGATCCTCCTGCCACTCCGCTACCGTCATCAATCACACTGACGACGCATCGATAGCTGCCGTCATGGCCGTCACCGCTGTCGGTCGTCACGGTCAATGTCGAATTCGTTTCACCGGTTAAATCAGCAAATCCACTGCCACCGTCAAACTGCCACTGATACCCCAATCCATCGGTCGGGCCGGTCAATGTCCCGGCCGGATAGTATGGATTGGTCGCTTCTACAATAAAATCTACGGAAGCCGTCGTCAGGGGATCAACTGTCTGGTCGGACGGCTGGGTCGTAATAACTGGATCAGAAGCGGGAATCGTCCGCAACACATACGCGCACAATCCCGGATCGCTGCCGTCCTGGACAATCGTTTGGATTGTCTGCGTTTCAGCGTCGGCCGAAAACGTACCGATAAATGACACATCATCGCCGCGTGCCCAGACGGCACTGTCGCCTCCAACACCATCGCTGTACATGTATGTTCGCGTATTGCAACAACCTCTGTCATCAGTGAAGTAAAGCTGAATCTGGTATAATGTACCAACAACGAGATTCTGAAGTGTCAACGTCGCCGTGGTATCGCCGGTCCAGCGGTGACCCCGGAGCAGTTCATTGAGACCGGCATCGCCGGTATCGTTAGCCGCAGAACCCCATGCGTTATCCCAGCAGCTTGGAAACGCCGTTACGAAATTGGCATATGTCGAATCGACAGCGGACAGATAACCATCCGCAAAATCAACATCGCCAACGGTTATGGCCACGCCGCCGACATTAACCGCTTCCAGCAGTGTGCCCGTCGTATCGGGATGTGCATTGGCAATCGGGTCGGACCAGTTAATCGACGCCGCCGAGGCAACGCCCGCAAGTATCACAACAAAACAGAACAAAATACCTTTGCAGTTTTTCATGTTTCTTCCTTTTCGTTTCATGCGCATGAATTTTCAAGGTTACTGTTGTTTAAGCCTGTATTTTTAAAGCAATATAGAATGTTTAATTCAAGTCCCCGGTGTCGGTGTTACTGCAGCTTGCCAGTTCTCGACGTCGTTGCCGTAGAGGTTGTGTTTGGCGGCCGGTTTGGTCAGAGATTGCCCGGTACCGTCCGGTTCGGTGGGCCATGGGGCTTTGTCGTCGTAGCTGACGCGGTCGATTCGGATGTATTGCCGTTGGCCTTGGGCATTGATGTCACCGGGCATTTGCAGTTCCGGTTTTTCACCGCCGTTGCTGAGACTGCCGACAAGCCATTCGAAATACGTTATTTCACTAAGGCTTTTGACGCCGTATTCGGCCTTGAACGCCGCTTCATTTTTGATCAGCAGGATTACCTGACCGGGTGT
>JANQGW010000091.1 GCA_028282905.1 Sedimentisphaerales bacterium
GCAATCTTACAACTGTCTATCGGCTTCGAAAGCGATTGGTTGAAAAGGGCTTCGATGCCGTCTTGCAGCACGGCAATGCCGGCAAACGCAAACAACGTAGGTTGGATGGTAAAGCTGAGGCTCATTTGATTGCATTGGCGTGCAGTGAGCCGCCGGAAGGTCGACAGCGATGGACGGTCCGGTTATTGGCGAATGAGTTGGTTGCTTTAGGTATCGTGGATTCATGCGGTAAAACGACGGTTCATGAGACGCTTAAAAAAATGAACTGCAGCCTCATCTGAACAAATACTGGTGTATTCCGCCGAAGCAGAATGCGGCCTTTGTGGCGGCGATGGAAGACGTGCTGGAAGTGTATCATCGACCGTATGACCCAAATAGACCGCAGATTTGTTTGGATGAAACCTCCAAGCAATTGGTGGCTGAAAGCCGCCCGTCGATTCCAATGCATCCGGACCAGTGCAAGCGGGTTGATCCGGAATACCGCCGTTGTGGTGTGACCAGCGTGTTTATGCTGTCAGAACCGTTGGCAGGTAAACGACATGTTCGCATTCGGTCCCGGCGAACCAAGATTGATTTCGCCGAGGTGATTCGTGAATGTTGTGATGAATTGTATCCGGATGCTGAATTGTATTGGTACTGGATAACTTGAATACGCATACTATTGCTTCCTTGTATGAAGCATTTGATCCGGCAATGGCTCGGAGGTTGGCAGAGAAACTGGAAATTCACTATACGCCGAAGCATGGCAGTTGGCTGAATATGGCTGAGATTGAATTAAGTGTCTTATCCCGACAGTGTATGAATGATTATTTTGAGAATGCCGATCAATTGGCACAACGAATTGAGGCGTGGGAACGGAAACGAAATGATGAACAAACGAGCATCGACTGGCGATTTACAACCGCCGATGCCCGGATTAAACTGAGAAAATTGTATCCGTCAATTTAGGCCGGACAGAGTACTAGGGTGGTATGGGGTGGGATTCGGTCATCGACCGAACGGATTTTGAAGTGAAATAGCAGGAACGAGCAAGCCCGTCCCTGTTTTAAGTGAATTTATTCCGCTTCGATTTCGTCAAGCATTTCTTCAAGATCGTTCATTTGATAGTATTCGCCGCTGTATTCGTATAGCTGGCCATCTTGGGCTAAACTTTCTAAATTCTCACTGACTCCCATTCGAAAATAAAGAGGGTCCATTGTTTTGATAACCTGTGACGTGCTATACAATGTTTCCGACCTTGACTTCGGGATAGCATTCGTCCAACAGTTCCTCAAATTGCTCCTCGCCATCCACAGGCGTCAGCCGGGTTGTGATTAGATGCTCAATTACCCATTCCGTACCGTACTCAACACCCACACCAGACAGGTGCCGCATAAAGTCATCGCTGCCGCAGTCGGGGCAATGGTCGCCCTCGACCACCTTATAACAGCTATAACAAAAGTTATCCGTAACCTTGTACGCCGCCTCCTGCAATCTGCCGTGGATAATCTGCAAGTCTGTCATGTTTTCACCCTTTCAAAACTGGTTTCCAGAAGTCTTTCGCCTTTAAGCGTCTTGCCTGACGCAACCCGGCATTGAAAAAAACTTCCTTCGCCAGCCCATGGGAGTTTTATTCATAGACAAACAGCCTCCGCGCGCAACGGTAGCCATCTTGAAAGGGGAATTTCAAAAAGTGACATTGAAATGACCAAAAACCTGCGGCGGTGCAGGTCGGATGGTCAATTGTTAAGTGACAGAAACTAAATGAATGGCACGCAATTGCCCGGCCAAACCGTCTTGCCGATTTCATGGCAGTGCGATAGAATAGCGGTTTTCATATCATGCTGAAAATACAGGGAGAAAACCGCTTGAATAATTTGATTCGATTTGCTGTTGTATGGTTTGGGACTTTGTTTAAATCGCAAAAGGCGCTTATCCTGGAAAACGCCTTGCTTCGACAGCAGTTAATGATCTATCAGCGCCAAAGCAAGCGGCCTCAATTGGAAAACTCGGATCGGCTTATTCTTAGCTTTTTGTGCCGGATATTCCGCGGCTGGAAATCCGTATTGACGGTGGTCAAGCCGGAAACGGTGATTCGCTGGCATTGCAAGGGATTCAAATACTACTGGCGGTGGAAATCCCGGAGAGTCGGCAGGCCGCGGATTAACTGGGAACTGATTAAGCTTATCAGAAAGCTTCAGAAGGAAAATCCGCTTTGGTCTGCCCAGCGGATTCAGGGGAAACTGGTCAAACTGGGGTATTCGGTGTGTGATAATACAGTCGCCAAATATATGCGAAAACCAAAACCCGGCCCCGATCAGCAGCAGCGATGGCGAACGTTTTTGAAAAATCATGCTAAACATATCGTCGCCATTGACTTCCTCGTGGTTCGGACGATTTTCTTCAAAGCAATTTATGTGTTTGTAGCGATTTCACATGACCGACGAAAAATCCTGCACTTCGGTGTTTCATTGCAGCCGCATTCGCAATGGGCCATTCAGCAGTTGCGTGAAACCTTCGCTTTCGATGAAACGACGAAATATGTGATTCGGGATAATGACAAAATATTCAGTTGGGAATTCAGGCAAGCCATCAAGCGGCTGGGACTGGAAGATAAACATACCGCCTTTCACTGCCCCTGGCAAAATGGCACTTGTGAACGGGTGCTCGGCACATTACGACGGGAATGCCTCGACCATTTGATTATCCTGAACGAAAAGCATCTGCGGTCAGTGCTGGATGAATTTGTCGCGTATTATAATGATTCCCGCACGCATATGTCGCTGGACAAAGATTCACCGACAGGACGATCAACGCAAACCACCGGCGAGATTGCCAGTAAACCTGTCCTCGGCGGGCTGCATCACGTTTACAACCGCGTCGCTTTATAGTTGTAAAATGACTGCTGCCGTCGAGCAACACAGAGAATGTCTGCGCCGATAGTGAAATTTGCCGATATTTCAGCAATGTTGCCTGTTAAATTCACAAAGAACAGGTCATACTCATTCAACCGCCAAAATCGCTCAATTTTTAGCTCGGATGTTTTTTTGAACAAGACACCTTAACTAATTGTCTCCTTTATATTTCTTTCTATATTGCGAGGGGCTTAATCCCATCTCTCTCTTAAAATACTGTGAAAATGTTTTATGTTCAAAAAAACCCACAGATTGAGCTATTTCAGAAAGACTCATACTTGTTTCGATGAGCAATCTAATAATGTGTTGATTTTTGGTTCTTTTGATTTCTGTTGAAACTGATCTTCCCAGTAAATGTTTAAACTTTTTATTTAAGCCTTGCCGGCTCATCATAGCATTATCAGCAACATCCTGCACCTGAATCATATTTCTTACGTTATCTCGAATAAATTTCAGAGACATGGCGACTTCCTGATCGGGTACCGCCAAAATATCAGTAGACTGTCTGGTAACTACATGAGTTGGCTTGACCACAACCACATTATCCTTAGGATTTCTTCCACTCATCAATACATCTAGCATCCTCGCTGCCTCATAACCGGCCTGTACAGAATTAATAGCAACACTGGATAATTGTGGATTCATCAGTTCACATATCAAGATGTCATCATCCCCCCCTACAATTGCCAGCTCTTCGGGGACATGTAGATTAATTTGCTTACAAGTCTCTATCACATCCTGTGCATGTTCATCAATGCAGGCCATAAGTCCTATTGGCTTTGGTAAAATTGAAAGCCAGTTCGCCAGGTTTTTCTCTTCAATATCCCAATACCGCTTGTTTTTATTTTTAGTTTGCCTATATACCTGAACCCCATAACCATATTTGGTAACCTGATCAGAGAATCCTTTTAGGCGATCATGTGACCAAAAAAATTCATCAAGACCACAAAAAGCAAAATGACGAAATCCACGGTCGAGGAAATGTCGTGCAGCCATTTTTCCGATCCCATAGTTATCAACAAAAATATTACCAATGCTTTCTTCAATTTCTTTATTAAATACCGTTGATATGACCGTCGGTAAACCTAATTCCATGACCTCTTGGCGCATTTTAGCTGTAAATTCTCGTGCAATAATTCCATCGGCTCCCCATTTTTTTAGATGCTCGTATTCTGCTTTACGCGCCTTGATAGAAAAACTTTTATCAAGATAGAAAAATTTATTGTGATAAAATGTCCAGGAACAATGCAGCGAGGCATATTGGGATATCCCCCTCATCAGGCTTCTACCAAATCCCCTAGAGCTTTCTATCAACAAGATGACTTTTTTTGAATTAGGAATTGTTACCTCACGATATTAGACACATAGTTTGTGCATCTTAACTATGTCACTCAAATAATAAAATGTCTCCATGAATTATAAATTCGAATCATTAGCATTTATTGTAATTATAGGCAAACCGAATGTCAAGATTAATTGCATTATGGCGTGCTCCCATCTTTTGCATATTTCACATTGTTTGTACTCCTGCCGCTTCGCATCGTAGAGGAAAGAAATTCGGGACATATTGTTTATTAAAAGGTGTTTCTGTATTCGCGGGAATAACTTATTTTCACTTACGAATTTGACAGTTGAAGTGGGAAAGCTTTTCAAAACCACAAGCTTGGCAAATCAATGTCAAAGATTGATCCGTTTCACTTAGCAAGCTACATGTCTTGCTAATAGATGTCAGGTCTGGTGTCTTCTTGAAGAAACGGTAGAAGTTGGATGTGCTCATATTTGCGACACCGCCGATCTGCCTATGAACAATTCTGCATGAATGTTTAAACTGATGAAATCGAACACAGCTTTAATACAAAGCTGATCCCGTTCCAATATCTGCCCTATGAATATTTTTGTAGAAATAATTGATCGCTCTCTGGCCAAAGAAAGTTAATGTAAAATCTCTAAATATATAATTATTTGAGAGAAGCCATGAATTGTTCTAACGTGTTGGCACAACCCATCCACATCCTGCTAAACCTCCGCTCCTGTACAAAAATCGACACTCCCATCGGAAGCTACATATACATATTTTGTCCCCAGTTTCATGTAAGCCAATAGGATGCTGCCACTGATGTTCTCAGGAAGTTCCGATGCCCCTCAAACAATTGGGTTCGTCACCAAAACCATCAGTAACACCAACAATTTTTTGATTAACCGACTCATCGTAGAAAACCTCCACAAGAAACCTGTTGTGTAATAATTTACTCAAACTGACCGATTTATACTTTGAGGAATTTTTCCAAGCGGCGGATAACTGTTTTTTCATAAGATACTTTGATCACATTTTGAAGCTCCTGACACGAGATGATCTGTTGCATGCGGACTTCGGCTGATCCGCGTCACAGACAGCATCTCCCAAGTCTCGTGTTTGTCGCCTTGTGCTGAATGTTGGGCTTGCTAACGTACAGCACAAGGGATAGGCGACATCGGCTATCCACAGGCATCTAAAGATTGTCCGATACCGGGAGAAAGCCAAGTCTACAGCACTTCAATTTGACAGCCTTCCGCAAACCCTTTATCATATAAGTATTTCTTTTACCGTCTGTGAGGTGCCCAAAGAGAACTTCCATGTTTCCCTCTCTTTCTTTTACCTATGGGCAGATTTATTATTCAATTATATCAAAGCAATTTGCTGATCACACTAAAGAAGGTTAGCTTAAGAAATATTGGATGATCGTTCTATTTCTGCCAAAATTGCAGCAACATTTATGATTTTGATGGGCTGAGATTTTCTGAAGAGCGGTTTGTAAAAAACATCTCATTTATCAACGGAGCCCAAAGTTCAGTCGTGTTAATATCTCTAACCTTAATATTTTGAATATCTACATAGCCATCAATTAAAAGCCCAACTATTGTTTTTTCATTACGAGAAAGAGCCTCAACTATTATGACCATATCTGTTTCAGACTCAGGTGTTTCTTCTTGGCAGTATACCAGCCCAAGGTCTATGACAGGAACCTTAACCCCGCCCCAGTCCAATCTTCCAATCACATGAGATCTTGAGCTATCCGTAAATTTAAGATGGAATTGATATCCTACTTTAATTCCCTTGATGCTGCTTGTGTCTAATGCGAAGAAGTTGTCCGATAGTAAGAAAACATAGTACGTCCGAACATCTTCAAAAAGATATCGATCCATCTTTGAACCTCCATTATTGAGAACTCAAACTTAGTAAGTTAGTGTTTGGTATAAACGGAGTCCGTATGCAGGCACCATCTATAAATAAAGAGTGCCTAAACGGCAGAGATGTTGATAAAAAACAGGAAATACTCGCTAAATGTTGGCGTCTATATTTATGGCGATCCTCAAGCTCCTTGAACTGCCAAAACGATTATTGATGTATTTTCATGAGCAATCATCTGAACCCCCCGGATCATACGATCATAGTATTGTTGATTAACCATGCATTAGTATAAAAGAATTTCACAGATTCCAAAAGATAATACAAATGAAATTTCAAGAAAAGATAGGAGTATCTTTATATATAGAATCTGTGATAAATAAATTTGGCGGTTATAAGACATATGCATAGCATCTTGATCTTTATTGAATATTTTTTTAGATTCTTTCTTGTAATTAATTTGGGATAAGTCGTTGTTTGAGACAACAGTAGTATTAACAATCTGATTATTTGTCAAAACAATTATAAGGATGGCCATCTGTAAGATCTCTCCGATTCCCTATCCTCCTTCTAAGAGAACGGAGAATTTTGCCCGCTGGCTATTATCCCCATGAGTTATTTTAAGAACCTCAGACACCGGGACACAGCACGGCTCACTATTAGAATCTAATTTTCTTGACCATAACGTAGTGTATCTTGTAAAATCGTAGATATTGTGAGAAGGTTTTTGTATTTTGTAAACACAGTTAAATATGAAATGAAAACATAGCATTTCGCTTGTACCTCAAGGAATTATTATCATGAAAATCCGAGTATTACTATTTTTAGTCTTTGTTAGTTTGACAGCAAAATTGGTCGGCCATGCCGCCGTAAACATATCCACACCTGTTAAATCGAAGCAGTTTGGTGCAATCCGACATGATTTCCAGATTGATGGCAATAAGGCTTTCGTCATTGAACCGGAGCAGTCCGCTGCTGGGCGGTCTTGGCTGTGGTATGCACCGACGTTCTTCAGACAACTGCCAACGCGTGAGCATGATTGGATTTTTACTCAATTGCTTGATGAGGGATTTCATATCTGCGGCATAGATGTGGGAGAATCCTATGGGAGTCCAACAGGTGTTTCCATTTACTCTAAACTTTACGACTACGTCACTAGCCGCTATGATCTCAATGAAAAGGCTTGCCTAATGCCTCAAAGCCGGGGCGGTTTGATGTTGTATAACTGGGCTGCTGTAAATTCCGAGCGTGTTCAATGTATTACGGGTATTTATACGGTTTGCGATATTGAAAGTTATCCTGGCCTGGAAAAGGCTGCTGGTGCATATCAAATGACGCCTGCTGAGTTACTGGTAAATCTTCACAAATACAATCCTATTGACCTGATTGAACCTTTAGCAAAGCATAAAGTGCCGATTTTGCATATACATGGTAATGCAGATAAAGTAGTTCCGTTAGAAGCGAACAGCAAAAAACTCATCGCTCGTTATAAACTTCTGGGAGGGCAAGGTGAATTGATCGTGATTCCCCACAAAGGACATGAGGTTGTTTCAGAGTTTTTTAAAAATCCTGCGATTATCAATTTTATACTCAAACACGCAAAATCATCAGTTGAGAGCGATTTATAAGGCTTGGCTTTTATAAAAGCTTTAAGAATACAAATCACCAGTTAAGAAATTAAATCTTTAGAAAAGCATGTTTCATGACACTCAAGTGACTCCACTGAATGCCATTTTCAAGCATAGCAAGGTAATAAATGATTGATAGTAAAAAACACGGCAACCTAAACTTGAAAATCGGAAAAAAGTTATCCGAAACAGACGTTTCGGTAAAGAATTTACAAACATAGTCTACAATCACAGATTATCTTGAACAGCAATGTTGTCTTATTAAATCCCATTATGGAATTACCACCATACCTGTATATTGTCTTCAACTGTAAATATTCGGGCTTTATCTTTTGTATGCTTCCTGGTTATCCAGTATAGTACATTTTCATTAGCCGTAATTGTAATTTCCCCTTCAACTTCAAGGACAAAACGCTGTATTTCCTTCCATTTATTGTTCTCCCATGCATAAAATATATATGTTCCCTGTTCAAGCATATACTTCTTGATGATTCCTGTATCAACATTTTTCAGATTGGGACTCATGGAGTTTATTTGATATGTTTTTTGCTCTGATGATCTGTCATCGAGAAACAGAATATTTTTATTTTTATCAAGTATAAAAGGGTAAGATACCGGAACTAAATCTTCATTGATATATGCTGCGGCAATATAGCAAATATTCAGTCCCATATCAGTAAACCTGGCTTTGTTATCTTTAACCTCAGCCCAATGTATTGCTCTCCATTTTCCGCTGTTGAATACACATATATAAATAAATTCCTGCTTGCCTGTTTCACTGAAATCAGGCTCAATAACCACATCACTCACTTTAACATATTCTGTAGTAACATCTGTGGCAGAAGTAGATCCAAGCCATCTCGGGATTTCTATCTTGTCGTCAACACGATAATAAAGGCTGTCGTAGTTGTAGGAGTAATTCTTTCGATAAACTTTAGCTGCCTCATATTTTGGAACCTGGATAGATTTACCCTTTTTATCCAGCATCACTTCCCAAGCATGGTTGTTATCACTTTTCGCCCAGTAGGGAGTATAGTCTTTTGCCATGGGCAGAGCAAATGCACTTGTCATAAACCCTATTAGATTCGACATATCTTCACAGCGGCCTTTGCCGGAACTCATCATCTCTGAGAATGATTGGTCGGTTGGATGCAGGTAGTATAGAGTTGAAAACTGGATTAAATTATCCATCTCCTTCCGAAGGTATTTTTGAACTTTTTGCAGGTCATCTGGATTAGGAAACGAATCCTCCAGACCGGGAAACAGTTTTCTGCATCCCATCCGCCAACTATTATCCAGTTGTTCATTAGTTGCACGGTATGGCAATACTCTTTCGCAGAAAACATCGAAAGGCATATCTTTTGTCCACGGACTGTTTTCCCAACAATCAAAAGCAAAATCAATGTTGTTGATCAGGAAGTCGGCGGTTATTACTTCAATATCATAAACAGTTTTTAATGATTGGTATTTTATCTCACCATGTTTTTTTTCAAGGTCTTTAAAGGCTGCACTGGCTTCTTCATAGGAATTGTAATTTAAGACTTCAAAATCAATATCTTCATCTTTTGAGTTTTTCCAGCCGAGATTAACAAAGCATTTCCCTGGCATATTGCAGATTAAAAAACAAGCGGCCTTATACTTAAGTGTGTCATTGATGTTTTTGTAATGTTCGAGCACTTTTTCCAGTTCATCACGGTTGTCTTTAGCCTTTGATAAGGCTTCTTCGAGGAATGAATCGTAATGCGGCTTGCCCACGGAATTACATCCCTGAAAAAAGAGGATTGTAATTGCGAAGAAGATTGAATAAAGGAAGCATTTTTTCATTTTATTAAATCCCGTTTTGTGTTTTACAGTTAATCTTTATTTTCGATTATTTTTATTGTCCACGTATATTTGCACCGAATTCGGAATATCAACAACAAAACCGTTGTCTGCCTTTTGTTCTTCTTTTACGCCAAGCATAAATGCATCCGAGTCTTCCGCAGGCTGAATGCTGTTGAGCCATATCTTTGAAGGTGGCTGTTTCATTTTCATCGGGAAGATAAAGTGCATAAATGTTTTCTTTGTCAGATAAACTTTCCCGTCGTTGTAAGACGCTATTGTACGCGATTCGTAAATCGCTTCGCTGTTCACATTCAGCCTTCCATTTTCTTCAACCCAGCGTAAATATAATCTACCCAAGTACCGTCCAATTTGAGCCCGACGTTTAATTAAGAGGTTTCCTCCTTAGGCAATAACATTGACTAGCCTGACATTTCCCAAATATATGGTTAAAAAAGACAATTTCTCCTAACGACTTAAACAATTTTACTCACTGCCCTAGGGGTAAGAAGATTCCATCCCAGGCATGGTTCTTGTCAAAATCCGCATAATATGTTTTATCTCACATTTCCCATCTACCATCGTATATCTTAGCGGGAATAGTTAACCACGCGAACCGATGCGGGCGCAAAAGGAGTAATTTCGACAGTGTTCTTGCCCGCCTTGACATACGCGGAAATGTTCAGCCGGTAAGGCTTGCCGAGGAAACCGCCAACATACCGATCGTTGATACTGACGGCTGCGGCAGCCTCGGGAGCAATACCGTCGGCCTCCAAGCAAACGTATTGGTTCTTGAACAGCCAGTCGGCAGGTAGTTCGAACCGGCCCTTGAACAGATCGGCCGCCTTGACGGGTGAGCGTGTTACGCAATCCGGCACTTGATCCGGCGTCTGCCATGGCCCACCGCCAAAGATTGCTATCTCTTTGGCAGAAACCCAAGCAGTGTCATCGTAGTCGGGCATATTCCATCTTTGGGCTTCCTCGATCCCCGTTTTCCAGGTATTATCTGTCCGGAATACCGCCACCCTCCCATCATCGAGTTCGACGGCAAGGCAACCGATCAACCCCGCAGGATTTGGTTCGTCACCCGCGTTGAACGCCTGAATGGCCAGTAGGTTCATTTCCGGACGAAGGAACTTGCTGAGATCGAACGTATTAAGCTGGTTCCAGTTGTTGTTACTGCCAACTTTCTTGCCATTGATGTACAGGACGAAGCCGTTGTCCGCAGTCATGATGAATGTTGCTTTTCGGCCAACCGCTTCCTTTGGCAATGAAAGCACTTTGCGGAAGTAGCGTGTTCCCTGTGGGGCGTTCACGGCTGACTCTCTCTCCGGATACCAGATCCAGTTGCAGCCATTCAGTGCGTGTTTGGGTTCTTGGCTGTCAGCAGACAAAGGGGCCTTGATGACTTGCGTTACGACAATCGACTTCTCAGCAGGCTTGTTGTCCGGCCCAATTCGCACCGGTCGGTCAACCGCCTTTTTCCGGAAAACCACCAGAACACTCTCCAATGGCTCGAGTGCCAGCGGGAGTTCGATGCTCTTGTCGTCAATTCGCTGGAATGGAATGGAGGTGATCTCATTCCGCATCGGATCCCATATCTCCGGAACACCTGTGGCTGCAAGCTTGAACAGAAAGTCTCTTGCTGTTCCCTGATGGTTCTGGTTGCAGATGAAGAATACGTTCCGGTTTTCTTTGACCCGGTGCAATACGTGTAGCCAGTTGCTGGTATCGCCTTTCAGCACTTCGAGTGTCGGATGAATGCCTGCATCGGCAGTCAATACCTGCTGAAGCTGTTGGGGTGTGGGTTCGGTAGGCAGGAAATAGGATCGACCGCCCGCGGAGTTGATCTTGCATACCTTAACGTCAGGTTGCTGCGGTCGGCCCCAGATTGCCTCACGCAATGACGCAATATCAGCTGAAGTCTTGCCGATCGTTGCCGAGTTGCTCGGAAGCAGGCCGTAACCGACAACACACCCGCCTGCATCGTAAAATTCCTTTGCCTTGGTCAGCGTCGCATAGGTAATAACCTCGGCGCCTGGTACGACGAGAACTCTGTAGCGTTCATTGCGAAGCTTCAGCTCTTTACCAGCCGACTCAACGTCGTTCTCAAACACCTCAAACGGTATCCAGTCGCAATCAAAGAGTGCATCCTGGAGTACTTCGCTGAGCTTGTTGGGCGCGATCATTTTGCCGACCCGTCGCGTGTTGCCGTTAAACAGGATCGCGACAGGGCAAACGTGTCGACCGCCGGTGAGCATCAGACTCAGGCGGCTGGTGTAATCGGCATAAACGCGGTACAATGGCCATCGCGGTTCGTGCCCATTGTTATAAAAATACGGCGGGCAGTCAGTGTCGTTAGGCGAACGCGGATTAAACGAGTGGGGAATGTGGAAGTTAATGCCGGAAACGTGCATGTGATCGGTCCACCACTTCATCTCCGGATAGGTCAGATCCTGGCCCCGGGCGCCGAAAATTTCAACCATTGCTACGTCATCGGGCTTGCCGTAGGCGTGCGTAATCGAACTACCCAGCTTCGGCGTCTGCCAGCACGGCGGATCCTTGGGGGTGTCCCGCAACCCCATCATAAACTGAGAGTACACCGCGTCGATGCCGCCCATGGAGCTGTAGCCTTGCAGACGCATCATGTCCCCGGCGCAGAAGTCGCGATGACAATATAAACTCGTACGCTCTTGGTGGTGGCCATGCTCCATGAAGTGACCGATGGATATGACGCCGCGTTCTTCGCACCATTTGGTTATGCTACCGTACATCGTCCGGCCCCAAGCCTCGGCGAAGGCGTCAAGATATTGGTACTTGGCCGCAACCTGCTCTTCCCCGGCCAACTTGAACTTGTAGGCGACATAAGCTTTTTTCCAATCCACCTTTCGTTCCGCCAGAACACCGTTCAGTTCCGTGCCCCAATCGCCGCTGGTCTCCGGCTCGTCGTAGAAAAACCCTCTGATTGTCTTGCCGAAATCGGCCTTGAAGCGGTCGTAGTGCGGCTGGTACACCGTCTGGAGAAACCAGTCCACGCTATCCTTGCTCGCGCCGTCTAACAGGTAGCCTCTGTGGCTCCACCCCAGCCTGGGCGCATGGACATGGGTGAACTTCATGATTTTCCATTGGCCCGCTGGTACCTGCCAGTAGAGCTTGCTGTCATGAATATTGGTCGCAAGATCCATCAGACTGTCGCCTTTGATTGTGCCATTTTTGGTCACACGCCCCGCGATGGTGGCAACGTAACGATCTCCGCCGTAACCGTCGGCCTCGAATAGCCGGGGGCCTTTCACATTGATTGCCTCGGAGGCCAGACGTTTGGCAGCATATCGCGGCGGGATCTTTCCGTCTACACTCTGACTCGGCCACCAACGCTCGTCGAATATCCACATCTGCAGGTTGTGCTTCTTAGCCGCCTCTAGGCAGATTGCCAGATCGCGGTACCAACCGGGGCCCAGCCAGTCGTTGTGAGGCCGCGATTCAGCCGTGAAACAGCCGTTGCCGCCTTCGGCAATCTTCTCCAAGTACATGCTCAGATATTCCCTGGTTTCATTCTTATCGCCATGCAACCAGAACAGCGGACCGGTCAGTCGACGTGCCTCCATGGGCAATTCCCTGAATTGCTTTTCCAGCTTGTCCGCCGCATTGAGATTTGTCACTGCACCAAATATAAATACAATATACAAGCATATATTCGTCCGCGCTATCATGTTATTTCCTATATTATCTGTCATTTCCCATTTAAACGTTCATAAAAAATCCCCCTAACAGTATCTATAATTCTATAATACTCACTGCTACTGACCAAGAAAATTCAATTCCCATGCAGGTTTTTCAGCATTCCTCAACATCATTTACCCAGTCGGTACTGGTTACGAGCATTTGATTCTATTAAGAATTTCATAAAACAGCGAACTTGACGCCAGCACCTCAGCCATATGAAACGTGACACATCAGACATGGACAACCACCTTGGCTCCGATCTTGACCAACTTTTCCCGCATCGTACGCAATGACCAGTCATTGGTCGACTTGGACAGTGCTAACCGCCGCAGAAAGTTGCCGATATTATACGCCATACAGAACAGCTAAAGCCGTACCCGATTATTATCGAAATCATGGCAGGACAGCCGCGTTCATTTCAAGGCATACTTGCCTTCTTTGATCCACTGTTCTGCCGTTCCACGTTTGTTGTAAAACTTTACCAGATTGCTGTGTTTCCATCGGGAGTTTGTCATGATAAAACAACCACTTGGAAATAATTGCTCAGCGTGCCATTCCACTTTCGCAACACACTTATCGGCATTCGAGGTTGCTTACATTGAATCATCACTATTTTCTAAATAGATATCCAGAAGCCGCTCGTAACCCATAGCACAATTGTAAATTCTCATATCATCAATGTAAAAACCCGCATTTTGTTTTCCATTCTCAGCGTGTCCGGTACAGTAGAAGCCCCCCAACCGAATTCCGGAACCAAGCACATGTAAACCTGTTGGGGCCGTATGAGAAAATATCTTTTTGTCGTCAAGAAATATCTCCGTGATCCCCGTATCGGAATCATACTTCTGAGCCAGAAAAAACCATTGATCAGCCCTCAGGGAAGAAGGCATATTATTCGTCCAGGAATATATTCCTAAGTCATTTATTCCTGTTATTCTGAATATGTTTGAGTTTTCATCAACAACAAGGTCATAATACAAACCATCGTTAAAATTAAAAAGACGCTCATATCCAGCGTCATTTTGACCGGGAACATAAAGTTTAATCCAGCATGTAACTGTAAAGCTCGATAAATCCAGCGATGAACCGGATGCGATTGGAATGTCCATAACCGCTTCTGTTCCATCGAAAAGCAAAGAGCCGGCGCCTGCTTTGGAAATACGAGATATGACAGGAAGATTGCCGCCAAAACTGACAAGACTTGAAGAAGCCTCGTTGACTGTTTCATTAAAATCATTATCGAATGGCCAATGAGCAACCTTTTCAATACAGGTAACCGTCACCTCTTTTGATTTTTTGGATCCACCCGCATCATTGGCCGCAATACAATAATACTGGCCACAATGAGATTTTTCAAAAGGATTGATAAGCAATTTCGAACTGGTATCGGCGGTAATTATTGTGTAACTGTTGCTGTCGCTGATAATACCATTCGGGCCATGCCACTGAAAAGTTGCCTCTGCGGTTGTCGATACACAGAGCTCAAGCCTCTCACCGGCAAAGCCACCTCGACCGACGAGATCGACCAGAAATTTGGGCTTGGGCGACGGCGCATCGCTTTCGCTAAAACCTGACATCGTAAGTTTTTTTGCAATAACAACCTTCGCGTCACCGACATCGTCCGGTTGAATCTGAATTCGATTGGTGCCTGCGATC
>JANQGW010000130.1 GCA_028282905.1 Sedimentisphaerales bacterium
AATTCCTCGATCATGATGGAACCGGTTGCGTTCGGAATCAGCGCCACACCGGTAAACCGTGCGGGATTCTGTTCGCATACTTGTGCCGTCAGGTCATTACACAGTCGGGCGGCCTCTTTGGAAGCGGATGCGTTTTGACAGACCGCCGGAACCGTTTCCAGCCATGGCAGCGGCACCAGAACGTGTCGCTCAACTCCAAAAGCATCCATCAGCTTGAGTCGTGCCTCAATATCCACCAGCGTTGGCGTATTGGCAAACAGCCGGCGAAATACATGCGGCCGATTGTCATTGTACTTCTCAAGACAGTCCAGCAGCTTCACAAACGAAAAATGCGAAAATATATCAATCTTTTTGATCGGCTCAACCAGCCGGGTATTCACATTTTTTGCCTGGGGCGCTGCTAAGGCCGAGTCAAGCCCCCCCGCCAGCGTTCCCGTCACAGCCGCCAATGCGGCATTTTTTAATAATTCTCGTCGTTCCAATCTAACCCCCGAGTTATCTGTTAAATTTATCCAAAACACTTTTTGCAACCGCGTGACACGGGTCATCCTCGTTAGGCTCAATTTTGCAGATTTTCTTTGCCAGTTCAACGGCTTTTGAGACATTTTTCTGATTGGCTTCATTCAGCATCACAATCATCAGCCCATGCGTATCCTCCGGCTTGTTTTGCAAAATCGCTCGGGCATACTCCAGCCCGATCTGAGGTTGTCCGGTCTTTATCGCATACATAATCACAAATCGGCGGCCGACATATTGCTTATCCGGATTTTTCGATAGACACATCAGATCGGCGAACTCAGTAATCCATTTTGTTGACGCTTGATCATGTCCGTTATGATACAGCAACTCAGCAAGGGAGATACGTGTATTCAGACTGACCGGGCTATACGGTTGATCTCCTCGTAATTCCAGAATCCGAAGTATTGCAAATGCCGCAGCCGAATAATTCTTCTCAGTCATCGCAGTGTTGACTGCTTGATGGTATAATTTCAACCCTTCTTTTTTGGTGGAAAAAGACTGATATGCCGATAGATGCTTTTTAATCTCGTCGCCGGTGGCCTGCTCAATCGCCGTTAGAATTGCCCCCGGTTTTTTCTCGCCGTTAGCGACATACTGGTCCAATATTTTTTTGATGCATTCAATCCCATATGCCTTAACCATCCGCAGGCCCTGCTCGGTCGCGAAGCAGTATCGCGCATATGTCAACTCATCTTCCTGTTTGATTGGCGGATGATTTGACATTGAAAAATTCCTTGAGAACCAGTATCGAAGATTGCAGCTTGATTTGAGATTCTGATAAGGTGCGGTCGAATAGGTTTCCAGAAATTCTTTCACATCCTCCGGCGAATAATGCCGCTGAAGAATTTCACAGGTAATCGCATTGGAAAATCCGTCCGTGAACCACCGCTTGTACGGATCCTGTGTTCTTAACCGCTCCATAATCCCGACTTCAGCAACCTCATGGATAACCACAAAACCGTTTTTTCCAAAGGACTGATCAAATAATTCCGGAATAGACGTAAAGACGGTATTTAAAACCGATTCGATTTCATTCGCAGACGCCAAAGGAAAAAGTATTTCTCGATTCAAAGAAACATTGGCTCCGGAGCTAAAAGGCATGATGTATTCCGCGGTGTCAGTTTCTTTGTCGTAAGTCAGATTGGGCAATGTTCCCCCGCCGCGAAGATATTCCTTCGTTGTGGATTGAAGCATTAAATAGACAACATTATCATCACCCGTCAGCGGCATCACAACCGTGCCGCTCAGGTTGTTAAATCCATCGGCAACATCCAGTAATTTCTCTTTCAGTTGTTTGTCATCGCCGCCAATGATATTATAAATGTCATCGACAATAATCGTTTTTTTATCGACCAGTTCTTCACGAGAAATAGACCCTGGCGCCAACCTCTCAGCCATCCTTTCCCGGTAGTCGGCATACGCCTTCTTGAACACCTCCAGCTTCGTTTCCAGGCAAGGTTCATAGTAAACTGTTGCCCCTTCCACCGAGATCTTTTTCAGTCCCATCTTTCTCACAACATCCGGCGTCTGCCCATTCGCCCATACACTGCCGCACAGCAGTAACACCATAATCAACATTGCTGCCCTTCTCATAATAGCATCCTTATCTAAAGAAAACTCTGACTGAGAGTCAAACTGATCTATGAAACGATATTCCAAATGTTCACTCCGTCATCCGAAATGTTTATTTTGTCATTCCGAGCGAAGTCGAGGAATCTGTTTAAACAGTATCGCCGCAGGCGATTCAACTCAAGGCTTCCACTGAAGCGTGTCTATTCCATCTTTCTTGAAAAACTTTATCTGATCCTCAACAAACCCATATTGAACCGCACATCCGGGCCAGCGTTTTTTTTGAGAGTGAATTAACTCCGGTCCGCCGCAAAGATTTTTAGGCCCTTTTGCTTCAAATAATAAGACAATATTATCATTGCACACTTGGGTGAGATTCAAACCACTGACATGGATATTCATGGCATATCGGGTTTGACCATCTTCAAGAAAACTGGGATCGAGAAAGCCCTGTTCAATCAGCTGGTCAGTCCATCGATCTGCGTCAGGAAGACAATCGTCATTTTCGTTAGCATAACAAAATAATGCAGTAGAAAGTCCTTTCAGATTTCCGCCGCGGCTGATAACCTGATAGTAATAATAGACATAAACCGAGCAGGTAATAAACAGCAATGACAAGACGAGCAAAACAATGCGTAGAATCAATTTCTTTTCCTTCATAATCGCTCCCCAATTCTGTTTTGAGTATATTTCAAAATAGCACCTGTTGCTTGCTTAACCTGCTCGGTTTTCGGCAGCAGGTCGATCATCGCCTGCAGATAGCCGCGGTCGTGGATTTGCTGGAGTGAAAAATCGAAGTAGATATCGTACACCCAGCCTAACTGCAGCAGCTTGGCGTCATTGATCGTTTTGATTTTGCTGTAATGAATTAATTGCCGATTCAAAATCGCGTCAATGACGTCTGGATTGCATTCGTCCGTATCCGGAAACTCCACCTCCCAAGGGAAATTCTCCGGCTCTTCCGCCAGAATCCGGTAATTTTCCACCAGCAACTCAAAAATATCAATCTTGTCGGCGTCACGGATCAGCTTGGCAAACAATTCCGTCTGCACATCCAGCTTTGGAGGCTCCTTTTCACCGTGGAACTCGACGCTTTTCAAGATGACCGCCCTTTCGTCGGCATCGAGATTTTCCAAAACCCCCGCTTCCTCCAAAACCTTTACGCCCAGCAGGCAATGATTCTCGCTGTCCTGGTCTTTATAGGTTCGATATTTTTGAATCTGCGGAAACCGCCCCACGTCATGCAGCAGCGCAACCGCCTCGGCCAACCAGCAGTCCTCGTCATCCAGCCGCAACGCCGCGGTCAACAGCCGCATCTCATTGCACACCCGATGCGTGTGACATTCCTTAAGCTTTATATTCTGATTCAAAAACTCATCGCCGTCCGCATAAAACCCCGCGACAAACCCGGCAAACCACTGCTTCAAATTCTCAAGCTGTTCCTGTTGCATAAGTTATTCCTTGCCTTGGCAGGCAAAACACCAACTCCTGCCGGATGAATTTTGTATATTGTCATTCCGAACGAATGTGAGGAATCTATTTAAAAAGCATCCCGACAGAGTCGGGATTCCTCAATTTTAATTTTTGATCTTTGACTTTTGATTTAAACGATGTCATCTTACCAAAGCAAGCGCCAGATTCCAGAACTTTCAGAAGGTGAAGAATTTTCCTGAAAAGTTCGGGCAATCAACCCAGCGAACGTGTATAAGTAGGCTTGCTAATACTATATATAAGGAGACAGCAAAAATGCCGACGATTAACGATGTGACCGTCCAAAAACCGTCTGACGAACAGACCCAAACCGCCCAAACATGGCCGATCTGGGAATGCGGCGTCAGCAAGTTCGACTGGGAATACACGCAAACCGAAAAATGCTTGATTCTCGAAGGCAAAGTTGAAATTACTGGCGATCCGGAAACCGCCCAGTCTGTGACCATCGGCCCCGGCGATTACGTTACCTTTCCCAGCGGCCTCAAATGTTTTTGGGACATCAAAGAACCCATCAGAAAACACTACGATTTTGAGTAAACTACCATAACATATCATGCTGGGTAGTGTCATTTCCGCGAAGGCGGGAATCCAGACATTAAAAGTAATACTAAACATCAGTAAACATAGGATTATCAATTTAATCGAAAGGAGTGTAACTTGTTTAAATGTAAACAAATAGAAAAATTAACAGTCCACTCAAGCTGTTTCGTGGTGCTGTTAATAACGACAATGGTTTCAGGTGTTTTTACGGCCGACTGCTCTGCTGCCGGCAATTCTGAGACCTTTGCAGACTCGGTCATCATGATCTCGGCAGTTAGCCAGGAGTACGATTTTGCGACGCCTTGGAAGAAAAAGCCGATGGGACGCGGTACCGGCTCCGGTTTCGTGATTGACGGCAATCGGATTTTGACAAACGCTCACAATGTCGCCGACCAGCGGTACATAGAGGTTAAAAAGCAGAATCTTGCCCGCCGATATCCGGCGCAGGTTCAGTTTGTCGGGCACGATTGCGACTTGGCGATTCTGACAGTGGCGGATCCGAGTTTCTTTAATGGAACTGTTCCCCTCGAAATCGGTGGTCTTCCGGAGATTAATTCAACGGTCCAAACCTGCGGCTTCCCTATGGGCGGACGCCAGATTTCTGTTACCAAGGGTGTCGTATCTCGTTTAGAGACAGGCGTTTACACGCACAGCCAGTCGGCTCAGCACCTGCTGGTTCAAACAGATGCCGCCATCAATCCCGGTAACTCCGGCGGTCCCGTCCTCCAGGACGGAAAAGTTGTCGGCGTCGCCTTTCAAGGCCTTTCCAGTGGCGACAACATCGGCTACATGATTCCAACGACCGTCATTAGACATTTCCTGAAAGATATTGAAGATAATCGCTACGACGGCTTTGGAAAACTGGGGTTATCATTCTACCCCGGCGTGCATAACCCTATTTACAAAAAGTACTTAAACATTCCCGACGACGAGGACGGCGTGGTTGTTACCGGCATTTTGCTCAACTCTACGCCTGAAAATAAGCTGAAAGTCGGTGATGTAGTCACCAAAATCGACGATTTCAATGTTGATAATGACGGTCGTATCATGATTGACGGCATGTCACTGGAGTTGAACGAGGCAACCGACCGCAAGCAGATTGGCGAGCAGGTCGAGATCACGTTTTATCGAGATGGCCAAAAACAGAAGACATCCGTCGAAATCGCACTTAACGAGCCTGTTTTGAAGTGGCACCGGTTCTATGACGAAAAACCTGACTATCGTTTATTCGGGGGCTTAACATTTGTCTCGCTCAATCGCAATTTCCTCGAAGGTTGGGGCCGGAACTGGGTCACAAGCCTGCCCTTCCGCTTGCGTTACCTCTTTATTGAATCCTACCAACTGAACGAACAAGCCCAGAGACAGGAGTATATCGTTCTTTCTGAGGTGCTGCCTGATGAGGTCAACGCCTATGTCACCAGCTTTGAAAATCAGGTTGTAGAAACCGTTAACGGTATAGAAATAAACAAGTTAAGCGATTTAGACGAGGCCTTCAAAACAGATGCGGACGGCTTCTGGGTGGTAAAATTCATTGGCAATGACGCCCCGCTGGTGATGGACGCGAAAAAGGCACGCGACCGTCAGGAACTCATTATTGAAAAATATCAGGCACGTTCTGAATAGCATAGAAAGAGGAGTAAATTATGAAAATACGATATTCCAAATTGATAACAATCGCAGTGATGCTCAGCGGTATCGCATTGCTGGCCGGTGGCTGCTCGTCATCACAGATTTCAGAAGATGTTTCGGAAGTTGACTTATCAGAATCCATGAAACAGTCGCTGGTCTTCTTGGAAATCACCAACAGCGGATATGACCAGTATCAGCCGTGGAAACAGACCCCGGTCGGCAAAGATGGCGGCTATGGTTGTGCGGTCGGACCATATGAAATCCTGACAACCGCGGAAAATGTTGCAAATGCAACTCTTGTTCAAATAAGATGTTATGCGCAAAACGAACTAGTTTCGGCAACGGTTAAAGTCATCGATCATGAAATGAACCTGGCACTGTTAACGCTGGACAAAGATACCATCAAAGCCCCCTTGGCGCCGATTGATTTTGTTGACAGCTTTCCGAAAGGTAAAGACCTGACAACCTACTGGCTCTCGTCTGGAAACAAACTTACGAAGGCCCGTTCGACGCTGGACCGCGCAGAAATGCGTTATTCGGATACATCATTTGCGAAAACACTGGTCTATAGAGCAACAAATGTATCACGTTCATTTGGTGACGGTGAAGTTTGTTTTGGGTACGGCGATGCCATTGGAGTTGCCTGCTGGGGAAATGATACCGATGCGACAATGATTCCCGCCGAAGCGATTAATAGATTCTTAAGTCAAGTGAAAACAGACACTTATAAAGGTTTTGGCCAGGTTGGATTCCGTGTTTTCGCCCTGCTGGACCCTACGATGCGTCGATTTTTGAAGATGCCGCCGGATATGGATTACGGCGCATATGTCAGAACAGTGTATAACCTGGGGACAGGCAGTGATGAATTGAAAACAGGTGATGTTGTTTTGTCAATTGATGGTAAGACACTGAATCCTTACGGACGGTACAAGGATGACCGATATGACCGTATCTCCTTTGAAAACATCATCTTGCAGAAATCTGACGGCGATAAATTATCCTTTGAACTTTGGCGAGACGGCAGGATTCAGACAATTGAAGTAACAGCAAAGAATTTTAAAGCAAACCAGATGCTTGTGCCGTATTATATGTATGGGAAACAACCAGAATATGTTGTGCTTAGCGGTTTTGTTTTTCAAACATTAACTCGAAACTATCTGACGCTTTGGGGAGATGGTTGGCCCGGCAAGACCCCGCCCCACCTGTACCATTATTATAATGACTTATCTTTCAAGCCGACGGATGATCGACAGGATATTGTTATTTTAAATTATGTGCTTCCGACAGACTCTAATCTCGGCTATCAACAGATATCCCGGCTTGTGGTCAGCACGGTAAATGGTAAAAAGGTAAAGTCAATAAACGACATTCTGGATGCGTCAACGTCTTCCGATAACGATTTCATCGTTTTTGAATTTGAAATGGACTCACCGAAACTCGTTATCAAGAAAGCCGATTTAATGATGGAAAATATGAAAGTCGCTCAAATGTACGGCATTCCCAAGCTGCATTATATCGAAGATTCAAAATAGAGGTTAAACTCCCCTTTCTGGGATTCTGAAATCTACGGGGTGTGTTTCACGTGAAACACACCCCTTTTTTATTGCGCATTGAATAAGTAAACCATCAGCGATAGTTCAAGCATATTTGGAATTCAGTGTCCTCGGCGGCGAATATTGGGTCTATGTTTGCTTCCTTAATAAATTCAGTATAATCAGCGAAATCAGCGTTTCATCTTTTCAATTTGTTCTCTGGAGCCTTTTTTCAATGTTTCACGTGAAACATGCTATTTTTATCTGGCTTTTCTAATCAAAATTCATTAAAAAGGTCGAAAAGATTATAAACGGAAGTTTCGCATCAAAATCACGGAGGCAATTATGACAGATAAAAAGAAAGCGAAAAAACCTCACTTGGGTCGCGGCCTGGAAGCTCTCATGGGTTCCATCACGAAGCCGGCCGAGGAAATCCCGGAAAAAACACATGATGTCCAATTTCCGCCGGATCCAAAGCTCGAATTGGCCAAGACGGAGTTATCGGTCGAAGATATTCAGCCGAATCCATTTCAACCGCGAAGTGAATGGAATGAGGAGCAGTTGCTGCAGTTGTCTGAATCGATCAAGGAAAGCGGGATCATCCAGCCTATTATCGTCCGAAAAAATACGGACGGATACGAAATTATTGCGGGTGAACGGCGTTTTCGTGCAGCTCAGCTTGCCGGCCTTGATACGGTGCCTGTTTTGGAAAGAGAGGCTACTGACGATGAGATGCTGGAGCTGGCGCTTGTTGAGAATATTCATCGGTCAAACCTCAATCCGATTGAAAGGGCCAAGGCCTATCAGCGGTTTATTACAACTTTCAGCTTGACCCAGGTCGAAGCAGCCAAACGGCTTGGAGAAGACCGCACAGTTGTATCTAACCACTTGCGATTGCTGGACTTACCGCAAGATATCAAGCAGATGCTGGTGGATGATCAGCTTAGTATGGGCCATGCCAGAGCGATCCTGTCATTGCCGTCAGATGAGCTTCGCCGTAAGCTGGCCAACCGGGCCATGGCAGGGCGGCTCAGTGTGCGTGAGGTTGAGCGGCTGGTTAGAAAGCATCTTGAAGGAAAGTCTGAAACAAAAGAAAAAAAAGAAAAAGAGGTCCACATTGTCGACTTAGAGCGTAGGCTACAATCAATCCTTGGTACGAAAGTTAATATAAAGCCGAATAAACGCGGTCAACGTGGGCGAATTATTATTGATTACTATTCTCTGGATGAATTTGAAAAACTGACTGAGCAAATGGGCTTAACGGCGGATGAAATGATTTAGTAAAATTGCATCCATGCGCATGTGAACACAAACGCAAGTACATTCTTTGCTTTATGATATTACATTGAGTGAGAAAGATAATAAAGGCCGGCTGTTTAGCGCAAACAGACCGGCCTTTATTGATGGTTTAAGGCATTCGGTAAATTACCATTCTGCTGGTGACAGGGCTTCGGACAGCGGTTCATTCCACCAGTTGGGATCGCGCAGATAGGACTTCATCCACATCGCTGAGTTCACTCCATCAGCGACGGCAGTCACTAACTGCATCGCCGCACCGATGCGACAGTCGCCGGCAACAAAGACGCCCGGCACTTTGGTTCGCAGATAGGCCGGGTCACATTGAATAAATCCGTGTTCGGTCAGGTCAACAAATCCTTCCAGGAATTTTGTATTGGGAACCATCCCGGCGAAGATGAATACGCCGTCGCAATCGATTTCTTCGAGCGATTCTGTTTTAACATTTTTAATGATTGCTTTTTGTACTTTGCCCTCGCCTTGAATTTCGCTCAGCACATTGTCCAGTCGAAGCTCGACATTCGAACCGTCCTTATTAACATATTCCATCAGTTCTTCGACCAGCACTTTCGTTGCGCGAAATTCCTGGCGGCGATGCACCATGATGACTTTCTTCGCGTACTTGGCAAGGTGCAGCGTATCTTCAACAGCCGTGTTGCCGCCACCGACAGAAACAACAATTTTATCTTTAAAGAAGGGGGCATCACAGGTGCCGCAGTAACTGACACCGGCGCCTGCCTGGCGAAATTCTTCTTCGCCTGGCACACCCAGATGGCGATACGAACTGCCCGGCGTTAGGATCACAACCTTGCTTACGTATACATCCTTGCCGCAGGTTACTTCAATCGTTCCATCATCTAAACGTTTTAGGCCTGTGACTTCAGAGCTGGTTTTGATTTCGCCGCCGAAAGTCTGAACCTGTTCCATCATCTTCATCGTCAAATCCGTGCCGCCAATGTTCAAATAGCCCGGATAGTTTTCGATGCGGTCGGTATTATTGATTTGCCCCCCGGGATAAAACTTGTCCAGCAGCAGTGTTTTCTGACGGTCGCGTGCGGCGTATAAACCCGCGCCCAGTCCCGCAGGACCGGCTCCAACAATAATGCAGTCATAAATATTTTCAGCCATAATTTCTCTCATTCAAACAAAAAAAGTAATGTTAAAATTCCAAATGATCACACATTGCAACGGTATCGGGTATCGCCTTAAAGCTATCGCGAAATATGCGTTTCAGTTCTTTTGACGATGTTCGTTCCCATAAACGAACACGTTTAAACGGCGGGCGCTTCAACGGCTGTTGTTCCAACCGGCCGATTAGTTCACCGTCAGCATTATAATAATACTGCTCAAAGGAGCCGCGATGATTTAAGAAATCCACTTTCACAGCTTGTGTGATATCTTCTGAGCGTGCCAGGGCGGCCGAAGGATTAATCTTTTCGAGAATCGCCGGTACCATATCGCCGGATGCGGAGAGTACATCAATGACCAATCGCTGCTGCGGATGATCCAGAAACAACCGAACGGCATCGGGCAAAAGCAGTTCCGGCACCAACAGACAGCTTGATGAAAACTGGCGTTCCTTGTCAAAATTCGGTTGGACTGTGACCTGTCCATCGACGTCTTTGGTAACCGTATAACCCCATGCTTGTTCGGCACGGAGATTTTGAACAATGCTCTTCCACTCAAAGGTTTGATCGCTTGCATCAACCACAAGGGTCGATTGTGCCAGTAAATGATTCGTCTCATATTGACGGTTGTCAATTTTCAGTTGAGCTTGGGAGTCTGTTTGGTAGGCGGCGTATTCACTGTGAAAGAAACCAATCGGTTTTTGCTGTGCGTCTTTAATCACAAAGGCCTCTTGCTCTTTGCTCTTTGCTTTCGCATCAGTGGCGATCGTTTCCCATAAGGTGTCGGTCAGATCTTTGCCGGCTTGCAGTTCCGGCAGGGGAGTATATTGAATACTGCCGGCCAGTGCCAGGAAAAGTTCCTCAGCATCGATGCCGCTCATCTGACTTGGCTGCACGCGAAGTTCCAAGGCGCGGCCAAATTCAAGCTGGGCGATGCCCACATAAAAGGTGCGTCCCAGTCCGCCCCTGGAACGAATCGAGGTATACTCCATCGGAACCGAGCCGTCAAGTGTTTGAACTTTGCCGAAAATAACATTGACCTGTTCAAATTTCTCAGCGAGTGCTTCCCAGGCATTTTCATCCGAACTGCACAGTAGATAACGCCACCGGATTTCAACCTGTCTGGGAGAATCCTGAAATTGCTGTGCAACGAGCGTCAGGCTGTTATCGCTTTCATACTGCCATGATCGAGTCGATTCCCATCCGATATTAATTGGTTTGGAGACCGAAATACCGGAACCGGGCAGCACAATCGGTTCTGAAAGAATAGGCTTTTGGCGCGCCTTGACGATAATGCGAGCTGTAAACAGGCCTATTGCAAAAAACGCCAACAAGGCAAGCGCACTGAGAGAATGTCGTTTTGAGAATCCGTTTTCCATAGGGGCTAATCATACGCCGCAATGCGTCCTTTTGCAATCCTCGGCATCCTGAATTTCAAAAACTTCTTACCTCTATGATGCCTCTGGTCACAAATTTGCTTTTGGTAGCAGGCGCGGGGATTTCTGAAATGATTATAAACCATTTTAATTGAATGACATATAACAATTCGATCTATTTCGTCTTTATGTGCGTATAGATATAGGAGAAGGTTTTCGAGCCGAAAGCCCTCAAGGTTTTCAGACCAGTTGCCGATTTATTGAACAGGCACTGCTGGATTTATATATTAAGTTTTAATAAGAAAAGGATTTGTTCTGTGGAAACAGCAGCGATGACTCGAAGCAAAAAACTTAAATCCAGTCAAATAAAGGAGTTCCTGTCGGAAGCCCTCACAAAGGGGGCCGAAGTCGTTCTAAGCTTCACGCGTCAGGGAAAATGGCGGATTTTGAGCACAAAAATCCACCATTTTGACGAAGAATCCCTTTCATTAGAAGCTATTTCAGATATTGAAGGCGTGGACGCATACCAACCAGTCGGTATATGCGTACATATCGAGCATTTCAAATACCTTTTTGAGAGTACGGTTTCAGCGATTGAAAACAGGTGTATTGAGGTTGATTTTCCTGAAAAAGCCGAGCAAATGCAGCGGCGTGCCTATGACCGCCAGTCCGTACCTGCCAATTTAAAAGTCAAAAGCCTGTTTTGGCATCGCGGCTACCTGGATGATTCGGACAAAAAACCCACCGAACAGTACTGGCAGGGCCGTTTAATCAATTTATCCGCCGGTGGGGCACAAATTGCCGTGGATATGGACCAAAAAGAACATTTCTGCAGCGGCCAACTGCTGGGCATTCAATTTACACCTATGAGTTACCAGAAACCTTTGCTGCTGGAATCGCATGTCCGGTATTTTGTGGACCAGGCTCAAGAAAATCAATTCCTCGTCGGTATCGAATTTTTGGGTTTAGAAGCCAGCAATGAGGGCCATGAGGTGTTGGAACGGTTGGTTGAAGTGATTGACGAATACGAAAAAATGAATAAGGAAAACGCCGCTAATAATCTCTCAGATTGACCAACATCTTCTAATTTAAGAAAGCCGCATTAAAGCTAAATCTCTACAAAAACAGGATTTCCATAGGCAAATTCAGACTCACCGGTTTCCTTGTTAACTGCTGTGACCTCGACGCGATAATAGCACTTTTGGTTCACCTGATCATTCATTGTCTGTTTAAAATCTCTGCCGGTCGGCTGAATTGTCTTAATAACAGAACCGTTTTTAATGATGATGACCTTATTAAGTTCTGTGTTCGGGCACTCAGTATTAGCGGTGATGGATAGCTGCACAGACTTATCGCTTGATGATTCACATTGAACGGTTTGGCCCATGATTTTTCCATTGATTTCAAAATTCAGCGAAGGGCCGGTGGTAGCAAACAGATTCCCTTGGCGAATCGCCGCAAATAGATGCTTTTGGCTGATTTCTTTGACATAAACACCGTTTTTGACCTTTCCGACGTCGGATATATTGTCCTCAGGAGCGTTCATGTCGATACTGGCGGTATTATGTGCGTCGCTGTTGGCGACGCCGAAAATCGGATGGTTGACTTCGCCGCGAATATAAGCCATCAGCAAATCATCCCAAGAATTTAAAGACGCTGCCGGCGTCGCGCCCATGTCCAGCAATTCCTTCGCTGTGGGTGTTCCCAGCCATTGGCCTCGACCGGAACTTTTGTTGATCTGCAAAGAGGACAGAAAAAGTGCCTTTTGAAAGGAACCTTGAGTGTATTTCCGGGGCTTTCTGGATTTGGCATATCAATTGGCATTTGTAAAAACTTGCTTCCGTAAATGGCAAAGTTGTTGAATTGCATCCCAATTTGACGTGCATCATTGTCTGAAAGCCCAATCATTTTTGCAAAATGTACTATATCCTTCATATGGCTCAGATTGATAACTTCAATGAAATCGGCATTATATGAAAGCTGCGTTGTCCCGGTTGGGTGTGCGTGAATGGCAATGCCGCCGTTTCTATGAATCCAGTCGGTCCACTTGCGAATATTCTGCGGATAAACCGGTCCGGTGCCAAACGGATTCGTCGGCGACGGCCATACTTTTTCCGGCGTTGCGGCCTCGGAAGGGTGGCCGACAAACGGCGACTTCACGCCCCAAGCCAATACATGATCACGGCCAAACTTACCTTCACTGCCGGTGATTTCAAATGACGGAATCAGTAAAAAGTCATTATCTGAGAGTTTTTCACATTGGTTGACAATATCGTCCCACTCGGCTGTATCTTCAATCTGCGTTGCGTGGTTGGTAACGAAAACCGCACTGAGATTACGTGCCTTCGCGACATGCTTGATATCGCCGATAGAGCCGCTGCCGTCCGAGTGAGTCGTATGTGTATGTCCGTCGAAATAGATAAGTTGTCTGTCGTTTGCGCCTTCCCCAAAAGCGATAAGTGCTGTGAAAATAAGAATATGTGTTAAAATTCGACCTGGCTTCATAATTTTCCCTTGCACCTTAATGCTGCTGTTTCTGTCTAATACGTACAGGTGAAGTCAAATGTTACAATTGATTGGAAATTATCGAAAAGGGCCAGGTGGTGTTCTTGATTTTATGCGGCCATGAAACTTTTGATGCCGGTGAAGACGATTTGGGCGGCGAATGCGGTCAGGACCAGTGCGGTTAGCTTGACCATGACCGACAAGGATTTGCGGCCGACAATTTTTTCGATCTTTTCAGCCAGCAGTAAAAACACGGCAACCGTCAGGCCTCCTGCTAAGATTCCGGCATACGCATAGATCTTCTGATGCGGTTCTGTGATGGCGGTTCCCCAGACCATAATCGTGCCGATGGCACCGGGGCCGACGATGATCGGCAAAGCCAGTGGAACGACCGCGAAATCGGCGTCCTCTTCCGGCTGCGGTGGTTTGCTGATACCTAAAACCAGCAAAACCGAGGTCAAAAACAGGGTGGTGCCCGCACCGATCTGGAAAGCAGCCAGGGTGATGCCCAGCACACTGAACAGGGCTTTGCCGAAGAAGAAAAAGCCCGATGTTGCCGCTAAAATAGTGATTGAGGTGCGCATGGCGGCTCGCCGACGGTCGGCGGTGGTCATCCCGTCGGCCATCTTCAAAAACATAGAGATGGTGAAAAACGGCGCCAGCAGGAAGAACATCTTGATGTATGTAGTGCCGAAAAGCTGGACGCCGCTAATATTTGGATCCATCGTAACCTCTTGTCTCTAATGCCTTTATGGGCAATAGTTCCGGTTGGCCGGGTGGGCGGCGATGTACTCGACAATCAGTTTAACGGTGTTGTCGAGGTCTTTGATCGAAACGACTTCCACGGGCGTGTGCATATACCGGTTGGGAATGCTGATCAGGCCGGTGGCGGTTCCGCCGCGAGAAAGCTGCATGGCGTTTGCGTCGGTGCCGGTGCCGCGTGGTTCTGCGGTCAATTGATACGGAACCTTTTTCTGCTTGGCAACTTTGAACAGGGCGTCTTCCATGATCGGGTTGATGTTGGGGCCGCGGTGCAGAACCGGGCCGTCGCCGAGCTTGACGACGCCGTATTTTTTCTGGTCGGTTTCCGGGTGGTCGCTGGCGAAGGTCACATCAATCGCGAAACCGGCGTCCGGGTTGACGTTGTAAGCTGCGGTGATCGCGCCGCGGAGGCCGACTTCTTCCTGAACCGTGGCGACACCCATGACGCAAATCTTGATTTTTCGCTTGGAAAGAGCCTTCATGACCTCGGCGACGATGTAAGCACCCGCTTTGTCGTCGGTGGCACGGGAAACCAGCTTGTCGTCGTCGAGCATGCGGCATTCGACGTCAATGACAATCGGGTCACCGATAGAGACGCGTTTTTCGGCTTCTTTTTTATCGTTGGCGCCGATATCGACCCAGATATTTTCCATTTCGACGCTCTTTTTGCGTTCGTCGGGTTTCATCTGGTGGATGGCTTTGCGGCCGATGATGCCGAAAACATCGCCTTTTTTGGTGATGATCTTGACGCGCTGGCCGGTCAATACGCCGGAGTCCATGCCGCCGATCTGGGCGGTGTAGATGAAGCCTTTGTCGTCGATATGGGTAACCATCAGGCCGATTTCGTCGATATGGCCGGCGAGCATGAATTTGAATTTGGCTTTGGGGTTGAGGATGGCGACGGAGTTGCCGTGGACATCGCCGATGAGTTCATCGACGCTGCCTTTGACATAGTTGCGCCAGATTTTAGCCGCAGGCTGTTCATAGCCGGACGGACTGGGTGCTTCGAGCAGTTTCTTCAAGAAGTTCTCAGACGTTTTATTCATCAGTTTATCCTTTCAAATAATGGCTTGCCGACACGATTCGGGCACTGCATCTTAAAAGAGGTGATTGTAACGAGTTTTTGAATGAAAAAAAGGGTTTGTCCGCAGATTTCACAGATTTTAGGCATTTCAGGCCAAAAACAAAAAGATGGCTTGAGAATGCGCAGGATAGCACTGAAAATTTTTGCGGGTCAAATAAAAGGTGGTGTAGCCTTAATATTCGATTCCTGTGTGAAATTCTGAACAAAATGATGTATTTGGAATAGATATTAAGGCTAAACTGAATACTCTTTTTGTGGAAACTTGACGTTTACGGCTGCAATTTCAATTTGTATGATCGTCAAATGCATGCTCTTTTGTTTATAAGGGAGGATCAATTATGTTTATGCGAAAATTTCTAAGTCGTTTTTTTTGTTGCCTTGCCTTGGGATTCTGTATTGGGTTGCTGGGATGTGGTGCTGAGGTTCGGTCGGATGCCGAGGTCGGTTCGGCGGGTTCGGATGCGGCTGGCGATTCGATTTATGCCTTCAAGCTCAAGGATATTGACGGGTGGCCGGTTGCGTTGTCTCGCTACGAGGGCAAGGTTTTGCTGGTGGTCAATGTTGCCAGTGAGTGCCGGTTTACCCATCAGTACGAAAACCTTCAGGGGCTGTATATGAAATACCGGGACCAGGGGTTTGTTGTGTTGGGGTTTCCGTCCAACAACTTTGGTCGCCAGGAGCCAGGGACCGATGCCGAAATTAAGGAATTCACGACCGATCGGTTTAACATCCGGTTTCCGCTGTTTTCCAAGATTTCCGTCGCGGGTGAAAATATTCATCCGCTGTATCAATGCCTGACCAGCCGGGATATTAACGGCGAGTTTGGCGGGCCGATTACATGGAACTTCAACAAATTCCTGATCGATAAAAACGGAAAGATGATCGCGCGTTTTTCTTCTGAGATGGATCCCCTGGACCCACAGATTACCAAGGCCATCGAGGCGGCGTTGAAGTAGTCATCCGGCAGTTCAACAGAGATTGGCAGGGCAGTGCCGCTTCGAGGTTTTAGGTTTTGATTTTACACTGGCGGTGTCTTATAATGTGGTTTTGTGATATCCTGTTCAGTGTGATTTTAGAAGGGTGTGCGTGAAGTCTTTTGGCGATGACATTTATTTTCGGAAGCAGTGGCGGTCTTATCAGGCGCGGGTGCTTTCTGAGTTGGAGACACATCTTGACGATCATCATCTGCATATTGTCGCGGCTCCCGGTTCGGGCAAGACGGTGTTGGGGCTGGAGGTGGTGCGGCGGCTGAATCGGCCGGCGGTGATTTTTTCGCCGACGCTGACGATTCGCGACCAGTGGGGCGAGCGGTTTACGTCATTATTTTGCCCGGTGAATTTTGATCGTGAGCGTTCGATCTCAAAGAGTTTGAAATCTCCCAAACTGCTGACGCTATCTTCCTACCAGGGGCTGCACAGTGCCTTTACCGGAAACAATGAAAACCTTGATGATGCTGAAGAAGAATCCGACGTCGTACAACCGCAGACGGCAGAACCGACTATCGACAAAGACCAGCTGATCCGACAACTGAATGATTTTGGGGTTGGGACGATCGTGCTGGATGAGGCGCATCATCTGCGGAATGAGTGGTGGAAGTGTCTGCTGGAACTCAAGGCGAAGCTAAACGATCCGATCATTGTTGCACTAACAGCAACGCCGCCGGTGGATGTTAATCCGCTGGAGTGGGAGCGTTACCAGACCATGTGCGGGGCGATTGATTCGGAGATTACCGTTCCGGAGCTGGTGCAGCAAAGGAATCTGTGTCCGCATCAGGATTATGTTTATTTTTCGTCGCCGACGGGAGATGAACAAAAGGTTTTGGGGGAGTTTCGGGCCGATGTAAAAAACATAGTTCGGCAGATTTTCAAAGAAACCACGTTTATTGAAGCGTTGAAATCACATCCCTATGTCAACGATCCGCAGCGACATTTGAATGAGATACTGGAAGACGCCGCGTTTTTCTCGTCAATTATCGTTTATGTTTTTCATGTGCAAAAGCAGGTGCCGCGAAAGCTGATGCATGTCCTCGGTGTCAGCGGGAAAAAGATTCCGCCGCTCAATGATGAGTGGATGGAGATTCTTTTGACGGGCTGCTTGTATCGGTATGAAAAAACATTTGAAAACGGCCACGGGCTTTCTGAAGAAATTGTTCACTCGCTTAAACGTATTGGAGCATTGGAAAAGCGAGCGGTTCGATTTCGCAGTACTGCCGCGATTAAAAAACTGCTGAGTACCAGCCTGTCCAAGCTCGGCAGTATTCGTAAAATTGCGGCACTGGAAAACCGGGCATTAGGGGATCAGCTGCGAATGGTGATTTTGACCGATTACATTCGCAGGGCGGATTTGCCCAAAACTGCTGACGATGAAAAGCCGATTAAGCGAATCGGTGTGGTTCCGATTTTTGAAGTGCTGCGCCGCAGCAAGATGAATGTGTCCATTGGCGTGTTAAGCGGCAGTCTTGTGATACTTCCTCAAAGTGCCGTCACACAGTTTACAAACATATTGCAGCAGCATTCGATTGATACTTCACGCGTTCGTTTTGTGCCATTGGGCTGTGATGAAAACTTTGTGCGGGTTGACAGCAGCGGCCCTGTCCGGGCGGGTGTGATTAAAGCTGTGACGAGCCTGTTCAATCAGGGCGGCGTCAACATCTTGGTGGGGACTAAATCTTTGCTGGGCGAGGGCTGGGATGCGCCGTCGATCAACTCGCTGATTTTGGCCAGCTTTGTCGGTTCGTATATGCTGTCCAACCAGATGCGCGGCAGGGCAATTCGAACACAGGAGGGCAATCCCGGCAAGACCTCTAATATCTGGCACCTGATCTGTATCGAAGACGCCGCGGGTGAATCGTCGGATGATTACGCGATGATGATCCGTCGGTTTAAGTCGTATGTGGGCGTTTCATTTCAGGATACGTCGATTCAAAACGGCCTGGGGCGGTTAGGCATTGATAAGCCGCCGTTTAACCGCAGTCAGATCGAGGCGATGAATGAGAAGATGGTTGGCCGGGCGCTGGATCGGGAGGGCATGCGGCAGCGATGGCTTGATGCGTTTGCCGCGAATGAATCAGCACAAATGATTGAAGAATTGACAAGCCCCGTTGAATTTCCAAAGTCCCTGATTTTCGGGAAGACCTTCAAGGCTATATTTTTTGCAGTTTTCTTTTTGGCGGCTTTTATTGCTTCATATTTTGCCATCCCCGGAGATAATTTCAGTTTTGGACGGATTTTACGGATTCTGTCGAGTGTGGTGCTGGGGATTCCGGCTCTGATTTTTGGGCTCATGAGCCTGAGGGCAGTGCACCTGTTTATCAAATATGGACCGGTTGCCTGTTGTGTGCAGAAGATCGGTCGGGCACTTTTGGAATCATTGGTTTATACCGATGATGTTAAGACACCGCTGCGGAAAATGGGTGTTAAAGCTGAAACACTGGATGGCGGCGCGGTTTCCTGCCGCCTGTCCGGAGCGACGACGTATGAAAAGTCGGTTTTTCTGGATGCGATGCAGGAAATATTAGACCCGATCCAAAATCCCCGGTATCTGCTGGTTCGTTGTTCGACATTCTGTGGATTGAGACGCCGGGATTATCATGCGGTACCGGCGCTGTTAGGCAAACGCAAGGAAACGGCGGAATACTTTGCGGCTCGCTGGAAGAAATATCTCGGCGCGGGCCGGCTGATCTACACCCGGTCTGTGGAGGGGCGGCATTTGCTTATCAAGGCTCGCAGCCGGAGTTTGTCGTCGCGGCTGCAAAAACGGTCCGATCGAGTGAATGCCTGGAAATGAGAATGCTGCAGGCAGTAGGCAGTGGGCAGCGGGCAGTAGGGACAGGCGGTATAATTTGGCGAATGTTTATTGAATAATGGACGGTGGTGCTTTATATTAGGTGCCGCTGGATTCCCGCCTGCGCGGGAATGACATCTGATAAGTTGAGAATTTTTTAAAAATGGAGTTTGAGATGGCTAATGTCGTGTTGCAGACGGATATTGCGGGGGTTGAAGGCAAGCATGGAAAGGTGCGGGACATTTATGACCTGGGCGATTCGCTTTTGATCGCGGCGTCGGATCGAATCAGTGCGTTCGACGTGATTATGCAGTCGGGGATTCCGCATAAAGGACAGGTCTTGACGGATATTTCGCGGTTCTGGTTCAAATTCCTGGACGGCGTGGTCGAAAACCACCTGATTACGAGCAATGTGGCCGATTTTCCGGCTCCGTTCTGCGATTATCCGGATCAGCTGGCCGGGCGCACGATGCTGGTCAAGAAAACCAAAGTGCTGCCGGTCGAGTGTATTGTTCGCGGCTACATTACCGGTTCCGGCTGGAAGGAATACCAGCGGGAAGGTACCGTTTGTGGGATTAAGCTGCCCGAAGGCCTGAAACAGTGTCAGCAGCTTCCGGAAGTGATCTTTACGCCTTCGACCAAGGCGGAGATTGGCGAGCATGACGAAAATATCGATTATGAAACCTGTGTCGGCCTGATCGGTGAAGAAGCCGCGACGTTTGTACGGGACAAAAGCCTTGAAATCTTCCAGAAGGCCAGTGAGTATGCGGCCTCGAAGGGGATTTTGCTGGCCGATACGAAATTTGAGTGGGGTGAGATTGACGGCAAGATTATCCTGATTGACGAAGTGCTGACACCGGATTCGTCGCGGTTCTGGCCGGCGGATAAGTATGAGGCCGGACGTGACCAGGAAAGTTTCGACAAGCAGTTTGTGCGGAACTATCTGGAAGAGATCAAGTTCGATAAGTCCGGCGAAGGTGTGGTACTGCCGGATGAGATTATTGAGAATACCTCCGCCAAGTATATCGAGGCGTATGAGAAGCTGACCGGCGAAAAGTTCGTCCCAGCCGAATAGTTGAGGGCTTGTCATGCCGGGCTTGATCCGGCATCCAAACCGTAACGCACTGGACCCCGGCTCGAAGGCCGGGGTGACAAAAAGAAAAGTAAAGGAATCCCGGCTTATGCCGGGATGACTTTTTTAAATAGATTCCTCGGCTGCGCTCGGAATGACGACATCAGCATTTGGAATGACTGTGTTGGTGGTTGGGTGTTGTGGTGGAATAGAAAATTGTAGCAACAGAAGCCCGAAGCGGCAGCGCCGGGATGCGAAGCCCGGTGGCTTGGATTCTGTTTGAATCGTTATCGTGTCGCTGCCGCTCCACGCTTTTGTTTATTGGGATATTGTAATTGTATGACATCGCCGGTGGTTGAGCTTGAGGGGGTTTGTTTTTGTCGCAAGGAGCGACAGATCCTGGCTGACATTTCGTGGACGATCGAGGCCGGGGCGCACTGGGCGCTGCTGGGGCCGAACGGGTCCGGCAAGACGAGCCTGCTGAAAATCCTGACCGGGTATGCGTGGCCGACGTTTGGGTCGGTGCGTGTGCTGGGTGAGCGGTTCGGAGCGACGGATGTACCGCGGCTGCGAAAGGTGATTGGCTGGGTCAGCAGTGCGATGACGCAGCGATTGCCGGCCCAAGACGCGGCGATTGACGTGGTGGCTTCCGGACTGGACGCGTCCATCGGCCTGTATCGGCACATCAGCGACGAAGAACGGGACAAATCAACCGCCATGTTGGAAAAGCTGGGCGGGGCGTCGATTGCCGGGCAAAAATACGGTACTCTCAGCCAGGGCGAAATGCAGAAGGTATTGATCGCGCGGGCGCTGGTGTGTGAGCCAAAGTTGCTGATTTTAGATGAGCCGTGCATCGGGCTGGACCCGGCGGCGCGGCAGCATTTTCTCAATGATATGGCGGTTTTAGCGGAAGCCGACCATGCGCCTACGATGATTTTTGTGACGCATCATATCGAGGAGATTGACCCGTGGATTCGTAATGTGCTGCTGCTCAAGGATGGGCGGATTTTAGCGACGGGCGATCCAGACGAGGTGATTACGACGCGGCGGATGAATGAGCTGCTGGACAGTCCCTGTACGGTGTTTCGGCAGGGCGCTGAGTTTCTGCTGCGGATGGACGGGTGAGTATGGAGCTATCGCGGGGTGATTATCGCAGGCAGTGGGCGCAGCTTCTGGCGCTGACGGGGGCGCATTTTGTTGCGGATATGATTCCCGGTTTTATGCACCCGTTATTGCCGGCGTTTCAGGAATTGTACCAATTGAGCATTGCGGAAGGGGCGGTCCTGCTGTCAATCTTTCTTGTTTCTGCCAACGGTATTCAGGTGGTGATTGGCCATATTCGCCCCAATGAGGACCGGCCGCTGCTGCTGTACGGCGGACTGCTGCTGATCAGTTCGATTGCAATGTTCGCGGTCGTGCCGCCGGGTGGATTGGCGCTGCTGTGGCTGAGTATGATTTCGGTAGTGTGTGGTTTGGGTGTTGGTATGACACACCCGGAGATGCTGCGGGCGATTCACCGCCTGGATAAGATTTCATCGGCGGTCAGTTCGACGGTATTTATGGCCGGCGGCGTGGTGGGGTTTGCCGCCAGCGGCTGGTTCAGCACGTATTTGTTTGAATTATGGGGGATTCAATCGTTATTCCCGTTTTGTATCGCGGCACTGGTGATGTTGCTGTTGTTGCCGGCGTTTCGTATTCGATTAGCCGTTGAGCGGGACGAGCCGGCACGAAAAGCGGCGGCGCAGACCGAGCGGATTTCGTTCTGGCTGGTAATGGCGATGGCGACGCTGGGTGCCTGTTCGGCGGAAGTTTTAGTGTGGATTGTACCGCAGCGGATTGCAGAACTGAATTTGAGTCCGACATTCGGTGGCGCGGCGGTAGCGCTGTTTAGTCTGTCGGGTGGTATCGGCGGCATTGTTATGGCTATGCTGGCCAACAAGTTTGGCGAGCTTCGGCTGATTCGTTGGATGCTGGGACTGGGGATTCCGTTTTTGGTGGCCTATTTATATTGGCTGCCTGAGCCGTGGTCGCCGTGGCTGTTGTTTGCGGGCGGCTTTTTTTCTTTTGGTGCGTATCCGCTGATGGTCAGCCTGGCGCGGCATAGTGAGGGGCCGAACCTGGGCCGGCGGATGGGATTGATCGTCGGCGGTATCTGGCTGATCGCGTGTGTGCTGCCGATGGTGTTGGGGCCGGTGGCAAAGCATTTCAGCACAGTGCCGATCCTGTTTTGCGTTCCGGTCGGATATGTGTTATCATTGCTGCTGGCGTTGAAACCGAGACGATGAAATGGACGGTGGATTAAACCATGAAGAGCATGAAGCTCATGAAGATTTTTTTTCTTCAGTCTCTTCATGGGCTTCATGGTTAATGATGCTGCTGCAAAACAGCACGATAGAATGAGCGAGGACTATGTTAGACTATGATTTGCATATTCATACGGAGTACTGCGGGCATGCGGGCGGGATGACGATTCCGGCGATTTGTCATCAGGCCGATTACCTGGGTTTGTCTGCGATTGCGATTACCGATCATATCTTTAAGCCGTCGGACTGGGCATTTGTTGAAAAGATTCGGGCAGAGGTTAAGGCGTGCAATACGCACTGCAAGGTGTATGTCGGCGCCGAGGTGGATGTCGATGCGATGCATACGGACGGGCGGCTGGTGACCGATGATCTGGACGGGCTGGATATCGTGATTGCCGGCTATCATTATGTGCCGACGGTGGGCAATTATCCGCGGTCGATCGAGGAGAACCCGCTGGAAGCCGAGGAGTTTATGAAGGTGTGGACGTCGTCGCTGCTGGGAGTCGTCAGCAATCCGAATATTCATACGCTGGCCCATCCGGGGCGACTGCTGGCGGCATCGGTTGACCTGGATGTGTATTTTGACGATGCGATGGCGGTGTTCGAGCAGGCCGCCAAGTTGTCGACGGAAAATCATGTTGCCTGGGAACTGAACGAACTGAGCGGTTATCGGTTGAGCCATTACTGGCAGGAGCACTGGTGGCAGATTTCGCAGATCGCACTGGACGCGGGCGTCAAGCTGGTGTACGGCTCCGATGCGCATCAGCCGGAGGCGATTGGAATGCATAACTTCGTGGACCTGGTCCGCGAAAAGCTAACCAAACACAGCCTCGCGAGGCCGGAAGAACTGGTGGAGAAATAATTTTTAGACAGGATTTACAGGATTGAAGGAATTATCAATAAAATAGAAGGGACGGGAAAAGATGAAGGTTTCGTATGCAGTTGATTCTGAAAAGTTTATTCAAATCTATCGGTATTTTTTTAAAAATACCCGGTCTGGGGCAGAGTGTATTCAGACCAGGAAATTTATATTGTTTTCGCTCGTTTGTTTTGGGATATTGTTTCCTGTCGCCATAATCTCGACAGACTCTGGAAAATTCCCTGCGATGCGTTTCTATGTTCTTAGTATGTTTTTGCTTGTGATTTTTTCCAAGCAACTATTAATAAAAGCTCTGCTCTGGTCACAAAGAAAGAAATTACATGAGATTGAAAACGAAACTGTTGAAATTGAGCTTCACGATGATGTTATTTCGTTTCGGGGTAAAGCAGGGTTAGTTCAATATGACTGGAGGTATGTAAAGTATCTTGAAAGGACGGAGCAGTTCTTGTTGATTAAGGGGTGGCACAGTGACCAAATAATCCCACGATATGCATTTAATACACAAGAATCTTTCGAGGAGTTTTGCAGACAGGCAGATATTTCTTTTAAGAAATCCGAAGCGACTGATGAAAAACAGTCTAATAAAAATAGTAAGTGGGCGCATTACTCACCTATATTATTGGGTTTTATAATAGCCCTGTCTCTGTCTTCCGGAAGTCAAAGTAGTGATGATCCTCAATACCTAAGGGATGCGGATGGTTTCTGGCACGAAGTTCTTCGTTCTGAAACGATCTGGACAAATTATACATTTGATACGACCCGTGATTTTCAAAAAATGGTGACGGAAGAAGATTGGACCAAGCACATTGGAGTGTTAAAGGAAAGATATGGCAGAGTTCAATCCAGATATCCGATAGCAAGTGTTAAAACCGATGATAAACCGGCCAGAGCGGTCGTCTTGCACCGGATTTTGGGGCAGAATGAGTCGTATTACATACGGACCTATTTAGTAGAAGATTCGCCTGATTGGGAAGTTAACGGTTATGATATTATTACGCCTGTTAATGTTGACGTTAAAGAACAAACGTTTTCACTTGAAAGCGACAGGGCATTGTTGAAAAGTAAACTGCCTTACAAAATACCGGTTACCGACAAGAGCGTTTTAGAACTGTCCGGATACGAAGGGGATTAGTCTCATTTTGGATTGTAAATTGTCGATTGGATATTATTTTCAGACAGGATGAACAGGATTGAAGAAATGATAATCAAAATGGAAGGGAAGGAAAAAGATGAAGGTTTCGTATGCAATTGATTCTGACAAGCTAATCAGTATCTATCGAGATTTATTAAAAAACAGCAGGTGTGTGGCAGAGGGCATTCAGAAAACGAAGTTTATGTTTTTTTGGATTGTTTGCTTTGTGATATTATTTCCTGCAGGCTTCATCTCGGCTGGTTTCGGCCCTTGTTTTGCGCTGGGTTTTTATGTTCTTGTTGTCCTTTTGCTTCTGATCTCCTCTAAGCAACTGTGTCTGAAAATCTTACTCTGGTCATACAGAAAGACATTGCGCAAAGCCGAAAATGAGATGATTGAAATTGAACTTCAGGATGACTTTATTTCGTCTCAGAATAAAGAAGGATTAGTTCAATGCAACTGGAAGTATGTACAAGATGTCGAAAGGGCCGAACAGTTCTTTTTAATCAAATGTTTTCGCAATAGCACAATAATTCCGCAATATGCATTCAACACGCAGGAATCCTTTGAGGAGTTTTGTACACAGGCGGAGACTTCTTTTAAGGAAGCTGAAGCGGCCAATCCAAAACCGCCAAAAAGAAATACTAAAGGCGCACATTCCGTTCCGATTTTACTGGGTTTTTTGTTGGTATTACTAATGAACCCTGGAGGAAATGGCGATCCCATATATGTAAGGGAAACGGAAATGTTCTGGCGAGGTGTTTTTCGTTCCGAAATGCCTGCGGGCTATACTTTTGACACTACTGATGATTTCCAAAAAATGATATCAGAAGAGCAATGGGAAAAACATATTCAAATATTCAAGGAGAAATATGGGGGCATCATTTCAATGCACTCAATCGCTCATGTTGACCTGGAGGCAGATCCCCGCAGGGCGGTTGTTTTGCACCGTGTTTTTGGTGAAAAGAAGTCCTATTACATTCGGACGTATTTGGTGGAGGGTTCGATTGAATGGGAGATTAACGGTTACGATATTATTACGCCTGTCACAGTCGATTTAGAAGAGCAGGAGTTTTCGCTTGAAAGCGACAGGAAGCTGCTAAAAGAAAAACTGCCTTATGAAATACAAATAACCGATAACAGTGTTTTGGAGCTGTCCGGGTATCAAGATGATTAGTTTTATTTAGATACTGATTCACGCAGATTTTCACAGATGAATATTTTATTTTCCCCATTTTTGATGATGGGCGATTTTCCACAGTATAATTGACGAAGCAATACTGACACCGATTGGCCCAAGAGCAAAAAAGATGGGTCTTTTTGTTAAAATAACAAGGATGGTCAGCCCAAGAGACAGTAATAGAAGAATTGTCCAGAGAATGGCATACTTTTGGTCAGACATAAATAAACTCCTTGATTTTAATGGACAACTCTTTCAGTAGAGATTAATTATAGGTTTTGCAGCACAGTTTTTCAAGAATAATGAAATTCCAATATTAATATTTGACTGGATGAACGGAATTGACAAGTAGGGGCGAAGAAAAATATGGCCAATAATAAGAGGTTCTTTCATTTCGTAACCCAGCCTCCATGGAAAACGATTATTCCTGCAAGTCTGCTGCTTATATTATTTCTGATTGGGTATCCTCTTTGGTCTCCGGGCAAAACTGTTGTTGACGGCAGGCATGACTTAAGACAAAATGGGATTTGGATTCAGCATGGGTGGTTGGGTGATGATACTTGGTTTGAACGAAATAGTCGAAGCAAAGAGCTGTTTCGATCTCAAGAACATATCCAAGCATTAACAAAGCTTCTCACTGAACATCATATTCGATATGTTTATCCCCACCTGTGTCCTTGTAGGTCTGACGGTACTCTGCCGCCAGTTGATGCCAAGCAAACTCAGTTATTTCTTAAAGAGATGCCAGATTTTAGTGTGCTTCCGTGGATAGGCGGAGTGTTAAATGAACACGTTGATCTTTCTTCTGCTGAGTGGCGCGATACATTTATTCAATCTTCGGTAAAATTGTTAAAGGAGTATCCTCAATTTGCCGGAGTGCATATCAATATTGAGCCGCTCCCTTCAGGAACAAAAGATTACATTGTTTTTCTGGAGGAATTCAAAAAGCGCATGCCGGGAAATAAAATTCTTTCTGTTTCGGCGTATCCACCTCCAACAAAGTTACATCCATTTCCAGAAGTGCACTGGGATGAAGCATTTTATAAAGAAATTGATCTACATGTTGATCAGATGGTTGTGATGATGTACGATACTTCTATTCAATGGAATAAGGTCTACCAGTATGTCATTGCACAGTGGACTCAAAAAGTTTTATTTTGGGCCCCGAATAGTAAAATTCTATTGGGTGTCTCTGCTTATGATGACGATGAAGATTATCACAATCCCAGAGTTGAAAATGTTGATAACAGTCTAAAAGGAATTCACGCGGGATTATTGAGTTTTGATGAGCTTCCGGCGAATTACCAAGGCGCAGCCATTTACTGTGAGTGGGAAATGACTCAACGGAAATGGGAAGCTTTCAAGGACAATTTTTTAGCAGAATAGAATAGCAAGATGACAAATACAAAATCGAATATTGTTTTGATTGGGATGCCGGGATGCGGTAAGAGTACGATTGGGGTATTGTTGGCCAAGCGGCTGGGTTTGCATTTTGTGGATACGGATCTGGTGATGCAGGCCGGCGAGGGCAAGAGCCTGCAGCGACTGATCGAGATCAACGGCATCCGGCGGTTTTGCGAGATCGAGTGCGGCTATGTGCAGCGTTTGCAGGCGGTCGATACGGTGATCGCGACCGGCGGCAGTGTGGTGTATTATGACGAGGCGATGCGGTCGCTGGCGGCGGGCGGTGAGATTGTTTATTTGCGACTGCCGCTGGCGGAGCTGGAGGCTCGACTCGGCGACTTGAACGCTCGAGGTGTTGTATTGGAGCCGGGGCAGACGCTGGCGGAGTTGTTTGAAAAACGAACGCCGTTGTATGAGAAATGGGCGGAGATGACGATTGACCTTTCCGGAAAAACGCATGACCAGTGTGTGGATGCAGTTGCTAATAATTTTGAATGTTGAATTAAGGAATCGCCTTCGGCGATGGCTGTTTAAATAGATTCCTCGTCCCGGATCGGAGTCCGGGATGACATTACTTTGCTCGGAATGACATTGTTGGAGAGTGATTATCAAGCTGTTTCGCACTGGATGCCGGATCGAGCCCGGCATGACATTACTATGCGGGGTCGGATTTATTAGTTTAGCAGGCGGTTTTGATTTTTTTGGGCGAATTGCTGGATTTTTGTTTTGATGGTTGGGTTGGTTTGTTGTCTTTGCAGATACCAATAGGCTCGGCGGGCGACAAAGAAATTATTATTGTCCAGCAGGGCCGCAACTTTTCTGAGAATTTCGTTAGTAGTGTAGCTGTCCCGTTCCAGTAGATTCAGCAGCAGGTGGGCTTCGTAATATTCCGACATTGTCGGAATACTGCCGGTGAGTTTGTCATACACTTCGGTTGGAATATCTTCCTGTGTGGTTAAAAACTTCAGCAGGTGGATTCTCTTTTTACTGTTTGTGGCGATGAAGGCGTCGGTCAGGATATTGTAAAACTGTGGCCGGTCGGTAGCCTGCTGCAAGTAGTCGAGTGCTTTATCGGTAGCCCTGTTGTCATTATTGTCCAACAATTTCGCAGCGGCCTGAATCATCTCCGGTGAGTGGACCGATTGTGTTCGCAGATGGTCCAGTGCGAACAGGTGATAGTGCCGATTGTTTCCGGCGAGAAAATGACGCAGCGTCGCCGTATTGCACTGCTGCTCGGTCAGGTCTCTGATGATGCCGGTCATTGAGCCGTTGGCCCAGTGCCACAGGTGATAACTGGTGTAGGCGGCGCCGGCGACGATGGCCTTTTTGTTCGCGATGACAGTCGCCCCGGTAATGCCGGCGATGGGGCCGGACTCGATGGAGGTTGTCAGCACGCCCATGTCACTGTCCCGCAGCAGTGACTGCCGGTCATTCAGAATGGCTTCGAGCTTGGCATAGTCGGCTTTGCTGAACGGCACATGGTCGCGTTTAGTCAGTTCGACGCCGGCGGGCAGATCGTAGCCGCGGTAATGGCCCAGCGCGTCCCAGTGCATTCGTACTTTGTCGATGGCACAAAGACTTTCCTGGCAGGCGACCGATTCGACGGTCATATAGTAATCCACCGGAACGCCTTGCGCGTTGAGTACCTGGAACAAACATCGCGATTCGGGCTGGTGATGCGGATGAGTCGGTGCGGATGGATGGGCCGGGCTGATGCGATGGCCGGCCACGGAAAAGCCGGGCTTTATCGACGCGGCGGGGGCAAAGGCACTGTCCTGCGAGCAGGTAATGCGCTCGCTTTCCGGCTCGCAGGCGTTTAAGAACAACCCCGCCAATACCAGGCATGTGCCTGTGATGCAAATATGATAGACTCGAATCCGAATTTCCAATAGCAACTCATACGCTTAATGCTTTATTATTTCTTTTGACGGGTTTTTCTACGTTTATTCTTAGCCTCGGTTTGGTAGCCAATCGGTGTTTTTGGTATTTTTTCTTCGGCAATCATCGCTTTCAGCACAGCGAAGACCTGCTGAAACTGCTCGTCGTACTTCTTTTCGAGCGATTCTCATCCCATCCCAACTTGAAATCATAAATAGTGATCTCAAGTTTTCAAAACTGGTCACAGTTTGTGACCAGTTTATTGGATTCTATTTTATAGCCGCCAAGGGTATTTTTGGCATCTCGTCGTAATAATGTCCATCCAATAAGCGCCCCGTTTTTTTCTTATTGACCCCGCCCCATTGCTTAAAGAAAAAGGGAATATTGGCTTGATTGCATTGAGATTGGATTTTCCTGACCCAGTCTTTTTCAATTGGTCTTGCACCTGGTCCGGATTCACCGCCTACAATTACCCAGTCAATATTATCGAGATTCATATTATCAACCGCAGATAAAAGGGGTTCCATCGAGAGAAACCGTATAACTGATGGAACATTTCGAAGATAATCAATACGATAAGCACAATCTGCATTCTCAACGGTAACACCCATCCAAACATTGTCCGGCCAATTTAGAAGCGGAGCAACCTCTGCTAAACGCTCGGCCCGTTTAGTCAAAACTTGAAATGTGTGCCAACTGGCACGAGCCATTACATCAAAAATTTGCCGGATAAAATCCAGTGGTACTTCATCATGGAATAAGTCGCTCATAGAATTAACAAAGATCATTTGCGGTTTTTTCCATTTAAGCGGATGTTCTAAAACATGTGGATGCAATGCGACTTCAAAACCATTAATATAATTGGGCTGTCCCATTGCCTGAAGTCGTTTTGCCATTCGCTCCGCATAACAATTGGCACAACCTGCACTAATTTTAGTACAACCTGTGACTGGATTCCAAGTGGACTCAGTCCATTCGATTTTAGAATTAGCCATTACTTTATCAACCTTATCGGTTTCGGATCATTTTTAACACAACTCTTATAACTGTAGCCGATATTGCCTTTGTATTCAACCTTACCTTCTTTTTTTAATTGCATTATACATTCTCTTGCATGTGATTTTGGATGGCCTTGGTCGAGTGTGAAATAGTAAATGTCCTTGTTGGTAACTTTGTCTCGCGATTTAATAAAATTCCAGAGTTCAACTTCGAATAACTCTTTCTTTGTTTTTAGACGCTCGTAGTCCGGCAAGGAATCGAATAGAGTAGCTTCTTTTTTTGGCAAATCCTTGTCAATATCAAAATTTGCCTCACCATTAATTTTATTTTTGTCCCAAGCAACATCAAGAAATTTTTCAACCTCAAGTGGATGTTTTGAACCAAATACAAGCCCGTATATATTCGCACCCTTTTTTAGTGTAAATGGATACAGTTTCGTTTCATTGCCGGAGGGAATTTTGCTTTTGTAGTATTCAAGCATAATACGATGCACATCTTCATATTTGGCACTCGAAATTACCTCAGGTGCTATGTCAGGAAAGTGAACTCTAAATTCAGGTGTATGTGCAAAACGATTCATCGCAGACGACGACATAAAGAACAAAAAGTCTGTCTGTTTTAGATCAATCAACATCTGAAATATTTCCGGAGTTACTTCTTTAATCCCATATTGGTCGATAAAAATCAAATTCGGCTGTTGCTTAAGCTGTTCGTATTGTCTTTCGAATAAGTTTTGAAATTCTTCGTTATGACAAGAGATGTTGACCTTTGAATTCCAAGATGAATAATCAAAACAGCTATTAACGCTTTTTTGTAGTTCATCCGATTTGTCTGATATTTTTTCATTGAAGACGACATCAACCGAAATGTTTTTCTCGAATATCGAGTCGCGATATTTTTCTATTGTCCTCAAGATACGAAGTGGACTTCCTGGTATACCCGCAGAATCTTGGCCTGATCCAGCGCAATAATCACAGATTCTAATGCGTTGTGAATATTGACTTTGAATAAACACTGGGAGCCAGGCAAGGAGGTATTGCTCGAAAATTTCCAACTTTGTCAGCGTAGCTTCATCGTAAGGTAATTTGTTAATATCCTTTGCCATGCTCCCCTTCCTTTCCAGATGCTTTTTAGGAAAAGCCTATACAGTATTCAAATAAGATATATCTATGATTTTGTGTCTTTTCTTGTGTTGAGTCGGAAGTTGACGGCTTCTCTTCTTGGGGCAATGAAGCGGAATGAGACTTCGGATTTTCCCATGGCTGAGCAGGGCTGCCAGACGCTGGTTTTGGTGGGGATGGTCATGCCGTTGGCGTCGAGCCATTCGACGCGGTACTCAAAGCGTTTGATGCCGTGGGCCTTGTTGTAGCCGCGCATCTGCACATCCAGATAGCCTTCCGGTGTGTGGGCTTCGATGATGTCGGTGATCTCGATGCCCTCACCCAGCAGTGCGCTGACGGCCAGGGCGAACGGGCGGGTGATGACATTGTCGGCCAGCGTGTCGCCGCCGACGCCTTTGCCCATATTGACCCGCGGGTCCGACGGTTGAGAAGCACAGCCGGCCAGCAGAACGATTCCAACGATAGCGATAAAAAGACTGTAACGTAACATTTTGCATCCTCCAATAAAAAGTTAGTTGTTTTTAAGTTTTTAGAACCACGGATGGACACTAATGAACACTAATTTTTTTAGACAGGATTTACGGGATAAGAAAAAATCTAAAAGAAAATCTTATATTATCCTGTTGATTCTGTAAATCCCGTCCAAATATTTTTAGCGTTCATTCGCGTGTATTGGCGGTTCTTATTTAATTGTCAAAAAGTTATCAGGTCGATTTGCGGTTCGAGGCCGCCGTGAATCATTCTAACATAGACGATGGCGTGTTTGCAATCGCCAATATTCAGTGCCGTCGGTGTCAGGCCGGGGCCGCCAACGGTCACAACGCGGTCGGCGGGCATGGCGACGCGGGCGACCTGGATATTCTTCGGCAGCATCGTCCAGATGCGCACATCGGCGGCAGTGGTTAAAAAGCTGTAGAGTGCCATTATGATCGCTGCTCCATCATTGTCGTCGTTCTTTTCGAGGGCATACTGGCCGACGGCCTTGGCAGAGGCTGAGATGATCGCGCGGGTTAAAATGCCCTGGAAATCCTTGTTGAACTCGGTGCGGACCACCGCGTCCATATCGGCAACGATCTGACTGCGAACGCCGACGTCGCCGGCGGTGACGTCCAGGTACGGGGTGGCTTCCCAGCGATCCACCAGTTTCGGCAGTGCCAACCCGACATAGCGGACATCATCGGTGGCGATAAACAGCGGCAGGTCGATGCGGATTTCCTCTTTGACCGGGCCAAGGCCGTTTTCGAAGATCACCCACACGGTTGAAGGCAACTGGCCGCCGGTATTTAATACCTTTTCGACCGCGGCGAAGTCGTCAAGGATCGTGAGGTTGCCCTCAACCATGCCGGCGCTTTCCTTGAGCAGATCGACGGATTTGTTGTAATCACCAATTGCGGCGAAGAAAACGCCTGCTATATACGTTGCGAAGGGATTGACAAAATCCGGATACACGCTGAAATTGTAGAGTGACGGATAGGTTTGTGCCAAGCTCGATTTTAAATCCGGGTTATCGAGACTTTTCTGGACCATGTCGCTGTTATTATTGGCGCTGACTTCGTCTTTGAGCTTTTGAATCTCCTTTTGAAATACCTCTTTGGCGCGGCGCTGGCGGTCCAGCGCGCGGTTGAATTCCACACGGGCCAGTTCAAAATTGCCTTCATACATGAAATTCAGGGCTTTATAGGTATTGACCATGACGCCGTCGTAAATCTGACCGGTATAGGGAACAACATTGTCATTGACCGCGATTGCACCGATGGTATGGCCGATGGCAGAGTTTTCCGAGTTGAAATGCTTGAGCATGGCTTCGCAGGCGTCAAAGGCCTGGGTGCTGGCGGTGGGGTTGCCGCCGATGCGGTTGAGGCTGCCGACTTGAAGCGTCCAGAGCAGGTCATTGCCGCCGGGGTTTTGCCGCTGTTTGATTTTGCGTTCGGCAAAACAGCGGGCATCGGCGAAGTTTCCGGCGCTCACCATCTGATTGAACTGTGTCAAGTGCTTTTTCGGGGCGTTACAGCCGTTTGTCAGCAAAACAGCGGGCGCGAGGCATAAAATCAGCGATATTCGTGCAATGCGGGCAACTGCCATGCGACCTTCTGGACTCATTCTGTTGTTTCTCCTGAATTTCAGTAAATACAGAGCCGATTATATCTGCTTCGGCCAATAAGTAAAGTTTTTGCCGACCAATTTCAGCCGGCGTGCGTACTATTTCTCAAGGCCGGGTTGACTTTTGACGATATCCGGTTATAATGAACGCTCTTATGCTTAAGATGCGGAGACGCCAACCAGTGTGTTTTCGCCCACCTGAGGCACAAGATTGAAATTGTGGTTTGAGTTCCACGGATCGGGGCAACATATCCCGGCGTGGTCGGACCGAGCAGCTCGGTGCTGTCGGATTTGGCCCGTCGAAATCGCCCTAAAACCCTGTGGACACTGGAATTAACGAAATGTTTATCAGGTTTGGAGATTGATTATGAACATGTCTATTGTGGCGCGGGGACTCCTGCGCAAATCCCCCAAAATACTCGTTCTCATCGCGGCTGTCGGTCTGCGCATACATCCGACGGCTTCTTTGCGATTGAATCCACGAAAAAACACGGTATAACTGTCGTAACAGGAGAATTATCATGAGTACAAACGAAAACAATACCGGTGAAACCATTTATAAGCCCGGCTCAGAAGTCATCGTTGATATGCTTCTGGAACAGGGCGTCGAGGCCATGTTCGGGTATCTGGGCGGCGTGGTTTTACCCCTTTTTGATAAGATTTATGACGCGCCGATTAAATTTGTGATTCCGCGTCACGAACAGGGCGGCATCCATATGGCCGATGCTTATGCCCGCGCGACCGGCAAATGCGGGGTGGTTATCGCTACCAGCGGTCCGGGTGCGACCAACCTGATTACCGGGCTGGCCAACGCGATGATGGACTCGATTCCGATCGTTGCGCTGACCGGGCAGGTTCGCACCAGCCTGATCGGTAATGATGCCTTCCAGGAAGCGGACACAACCGGCATCACCCGGCCGATTACCAAACATAATATGATTATCAAAGACCCGAACCAGTTGGCGAAGTCGATTCGCGAGGCGTTTTATATCGCGACGAGCGGCCGGCCGGGACCGGTCTTGATTGATATCCCGGTGGATATGCAGATTGCCGAGTGTCCGATTCCACCAAAAAAACCAATTGAGCTGGCGGGTTACAAAATCCGCTATCAGGGCCACTCCAAGCAGATTGCGGCGGCGGCCAAGGCGATTAATGAGGCTAAAAAGCCGGTTTTGTATGTTGGCGGCGGTGTTATTATCTCAGGCGCTTCGGAAGAACTGGCGACGCTGGCGCAGAAAGCCAATATCCCGGTGACAACCACGCTGATGGGATTAGGGGCTTACGACCAGAATCGTCCGGAATCATTGGATATGCTCGGTATGCACGGTTCGGCGTATGCTAACTTTGCGGTCCAGAACTGTGACTTGCTGATTTCGGCGGGCGCCCGTTTTGACGACCGCGTGACCGGCAACCTGGAAACATTTGCTCCGAACGCGACGATTGTGCATATTGACCTGGATCCTGCGAATATCGGTAAGAATATTCATACTCACATCCCGGTTGTTGGTGATGCCAAGAAGGTACTGGCTGCACTGGCTGATGTCGTTGAATACAAGCCGCGTAAGGAATGGTTTGAGACGATTGCGTCCTGGAAAGCCAAGCACCCGTTCCAGTATGATAATAATTCCGACATGATTAAGCCGCAGTATGTGATCGAAGAGCTGTACCGACAGACACAAGGCGATGCGATTATCACGACGGGTGTGGGGCAGCATCAGATGTGGGCGGCCCAGTTCTATAAATACAGCAAACCGCGTGAGTTTATTACCTCCGGCGGGTTGGGAACGATGGGTTTTGGACTTCCGGCGGCGATTGGCGCCCAAGTGGCCTGCCCGGATAAGACGGTTGTTAATATTGACGGTGACAGCAGCTTTAATATGACGCTGACCGAGCTTTCGACAGCGGTTATGTACAAGCTTCCGATTAAGGTCGTTCTGATCAATAACGGCTTTATGGGCATGGTTCGCCAGTGGCAGGAATTGTTCTACCACAAGCGGTACTCGCAAAGCTCGCTGATTAATCCCGACTTTGCCAATCTGGCAAGGGCATTCGGCTGTGTCGGTATGACCGTTGATAAAAAGGATGATGTTGCCGGTGCTTTGGAGAAGATGCTGGCGGAAACTCAGCCTTGTGTAGTCGATTTCCGTGTTGATCCGGAAGAAAACGTCTGGCCGATGGTACCAGCGGGCAAGAGCCTGCACGAAATGGATGGCCTGGACATTTTTGAAATGGCATAAAAAAATAAACCGCAAATGAAGTGGATAACAGTCTTGTCATCCCGGCCTCCGAGCCGGGATCCAGAGCGTTACCCGCTGGATGCCGGGTCAAGCCCGGCATGACAAACTGAGTGGTCAAAAATATTGGAGAATGAAAATGAAACATATACTGAGTGCTTTGGTATTGAACAAGCCGGGTGTTTTGGCGCATGTTGCGGGGATGTTCGCGGCGCGTGCCTTTAATATTGATTCACTGGCGGTTGGACGGACCGACGACCCGACGATCAGCCGGATGACCATTGTGGTTGTCGGCAACGACCGAACGGTTGAGCAGGTTCGCAAGCAGCTGATTAAAATCGTCGAGGTGGTCAAAGTGCAAGACTTCGTCGGTCAGGATATGGTCGCCCGCGATCTGATGCTGATCAGCGTGGCCTGCAGTGCGGAAAAACGGCCCGAAATCCTGGCGCTGATCGAGATGTTCAACGGAAAAGTAGTGGACATCGGCCCGAAATTCGTTATGGTAGAAGTGGCCGGGCCGGAGAACAAAATTGAAGCATTCATCGACTCCTGCCGGCCTTACGGTGTCAAAAACGTCGTTCGCACCGGCACTGTCGCCATGAGCCGCTACAATCGAACCGCAAAATCAGAAGAATAACGAATAAAATCCATATAATAGGAGAATTTAGAAAAATGGCTACAATGTACTATGAACAGGATGCCCCGCTGGATGCACTCAAGGGCAAAAAGGTTTGCGTCATCGGTTACGGCAGCCAGGGCCACGCCCACAGCCAGAACCTGCGTGACAGCGGCATCGAAGTGGCTGTTGCTGAATTGGAAGGCACCGCCAATTTCGATCTGGCCAAAGAGCACGGTTTTACACCCACAGCAATTCCCGCTGCAATGGACGGTGCGGCATTGATTATCATCACTCTGCCCGACGAAGTGCAGGCGATGGTTTATGAATCGGATATCAAGCCAAATCTGCAGTCCGGTCAGACGCTCGGTTTCTGCCACGGTTTCAATATTCACTTTGGTTACATTGTTCCGCCGGAAGGCGTTAACGTTGTGATGATCGCCCCGAAAGGCCCGGGACACCTGGTTCGCAGCGAATATGAAAAGGGCGGCGGTGTTCCCTGTTTGATCGCGGTTGAAAAGAACGAAGACGGCAATGCCAAGAATGTCGCTTTGGCCTGGGCCAACGGCATCGGCGGCGCCCGCGCCGGTATTATCGAAACGACTTATAAGGAAGAGACTGAAACCGACCTGTTCGGTGAGCAGGTGGTTCTGTGCGGCGGCCTGAGCGAACTGATCAAAGCCGGCTTTGAAACACTGGTCGAAGCGGGTTATCAGCCGGAAATCGCTTATTTTGAATGTATGCACGAAGTTAAGCTTATTGTTGACCTGTTCTACCAGGGCGGCCTGAGCTATATGCGATACAGCGTCTCGAATACTGCCGAATACGGCGATCTGAGCCGCGGCCCGCGGATCATCACCCCTGAGACGAAGAAAGAGATGAAAAAATGTCTCGACGAGATCGTTTCAGGCCAGTTTGCCAAGGAATGGGTCGAAGAGTACAAGAGCGGCATGAAAAACTTCAATGCCCTGTATGAAAAAGACCACGGCAGCCAGCTTGAGCAGGTTGGGCGGAAACTGCGAAAAATGATGAAATGGGTTAACGCCAAGGAAGTTTAGAGCCGATAAGAGACAGTGTAAGGGCGGTATTGGACCGCCCTTTTTTGTACTCTAAAACCCGATTTTTGGGAGCGAGACCGTGAAAACGAATGTTTTGTTTCTAGTGACCGCTGTGCTGGCGGCGCTGTGTCTGACCGGGTGCAGTGATTCGCTGGATAAGTATGAGTTTATCTTCGACCGCTACTACACTACGACGCTGAAGGTAACGACGTCGGCCGCTGTGCTGGCGACAACGCAGGATCCGGACACCGAACTGCTGAGCCAGAGTGAAAGTATCGTTGCCTTGTGGGGTAAGGAAGGTAAGAACGACCGCACGCACTGGTTCAATATGATTGCTTTTGATGAAGACGCGATGACCGCGGCCCGTAAGTACGGCTTTATCCTCGAAGAAACCACGGTGGGAATAAATCGTACGCCGACTCCGGCGCTGCGATTTGACGCCGAACTGGTGGTTGATGAAGATGTGCTGGATGCACCCTATGCGAATAATAATGAAAAGAACATCGCAGTGTTGAAATCGGCGTATAAGGCTTATAAGGCGGATGCTCAGGAACTGACTTATGACAGCAGTCAGCTTCGAAGTTCAGCGATGATGGTCAATCAGGCGATCAATACGGTATTGACGGACTTGCTGAAATCGCCCGCATACGCTTCATACCTGTCACGGCCGGCCGGCTTAAAGTTTGACCATATGACGCTTGGTGACAGCTATATGCGAATGCTGATCGAAGACGACACTGTCAAGATCAAGATCAAGTGCAGCAAGAAGTGGTTTAAGGACATACCTTTTGAGCGGCACCCTGATGTGATGCATATGTGATGCAAGAACGCAAGAATTCAAGAATACAAGAACTCAAGAGCAGGCCTTTGGCTTGCTCTTTTTTTGTGCCGTATTGTGCGGGGCGAGGAGGATTGTGAAGTAAGACGGACTGATGTTGTTATCGGCGCATAAAAAAAAGCAGCGGGAAGGAGGAACCCGCTGCCGTTTTCCAGGTTAGAACCTGGCATTAGAAGGAGGAGGAGGGTAATGTTTTCTATTGTCAATGTTTTATCTAAGTTTCTCTACGTCACCTGAATCCCTGTTGTTCAACTAAAATGTATCAAAATTCCGAAACTTTTTCAAGAAAATTCAGTAGATTTACCCATTTTAAGCGGCAATCAAGTGCGCAAAACTATATTTCAAGGTGCATATATCTTGCTTTTGATGCAATATATGTGAAAATAATCACAATAATATTGCAGTTTTTAAATCAAAAATAGAGTTTTCTCGCCTCAATTGACATAACGCTTCATAAGTCTCCAATTATTGCAAAATCATAAAATTTTCCGCGACATATTTTCAAATATTTTGTAAAATTCTGCCGAGTCTCAGGGCATGTATATGGATTTTTACCGATATTTGAAATGTACTGCGCTGAAATCAAGCCTAATTTCCCCCTGTTATTGGGAGCACTCGACGAGCATTAGTTTTTACAAATATTCTTGCGATAGAACTATAAGAGCTTTGGTAAGAGAGAGTCCATAGCCCCGCTTGCTCCTGGGAAGGGGGTTAATGAGTTTGTGATGTTGTGCGTTAATTCTCTTTGACGTTTTCTCGGCGATTGTTTTCGTGTTTGGTGATTCTTCGGTCGAGGGGGCTGAGTCCCCAGAGCGTGATGAGTGCCAGCAGGGTTGTGCCGGCGGCAATTTCGTACATGCCCATGCCGCAGGCGATGCCGATGCCTGTCATCAACCAGATCATGGCGGCGGTGGTGATACCGTACACATTGGCGCGGTCGCGAATAATGGCTCCGGCTCCGATGAAGCCGACGCCGGTAATGACGCCCTGAATTAACCTGGTCGAGGCATTTTCATCGGCAAGACGATTGGCAACGAGTGTAAACAGGGCTGCTCCGGTAGAAATCAGTATCATCGTACGAAGACCGGCGGGCTTTTGGTGGATTTCTCGCTCCAGGCCAATGACAGCTCCCATTACCATGGCGATCAGAATCGGGATAAAAGAAGTCCATTCAATTTGTGTTAAAAAGGGGCACGAATCCATAAAATCAACTCCGCAGTAATCGGTTAACGCTGTTTTCATCGGTTAATTCGACCGGTGACTCAAAATTTTTCTCGAAAACACCTTTCTTATCTTATTAAAAATAAAGAACTTATATCTTAGGTTGTCGTTGTTATTCATATTTTTTGAAAATTCCCTCTTTAGGGGCTTGAATTTTGGACGTTAATAGCGTTATACTAATACATCAGTATTCCGACTATAATAATGAGGATTAAGGTTTATGAGTTACCCATTTTTTCAGCTATCGAAAAAAAGCGGCTATGCTGTTCGGGCATTGTTTGAGCTGGTTCTGAAAGGGACATCGGCTCCGGTGAATGTGCGCCGTCTGGCCAAGGCACAGGACATACCCATTCGATTTCTGGAAATTATCCTCAATGAGCTGAAGCAGGGCGGTTTTGTTCTTTCTGTTCGCGGCAAGAGCGGCGGATACCTGCTGGCCAAGCCTGCTGATGAAATAACGGTCGGTCAGATCATTCGGTTTCTGGAAAAGAATCCGGAATCCGATGCGCCTTCACTGGAGCAGCCGCACCCGGGTGAATTCATCATTAAACGGCTCATGGATAATGTAAACGATTGTATCAGTGGGATTTGTGATAATCTGACCTTGGAAGAAATGGTCAAAGAGTACCAGACGAACCAAGAATCATTTGTCTCGAATTACGTTATCTAAATTTTTTAACTATATACACTACTAAACGAATAGGAAAACAAGGAATAATGGAATCGCACGCACGCAGCATTATTAAAGCATTGAGTTGGCGCATCATCGCAACGGTGGTGACGTTTCTGGTGGCTTGGCTTTTTACCGGAACCGTTGACATGGCGATGAAGATCGGCGTGCTGGATACTCTTATTAAATTAGCGGCTTACTATTACCATGAACGCGCCTGGATCCGGCTGAGTTTTGGCAAGTTACGTTCGCCGGAATACCAGATTTAAGAACAGGAGGTTTGAATATGGCAATACTTGAACAAACGAATAATCGGACATTACTGGATGAACTTCGCAAAAATCGCAGCGATTATACGCCCGAGCAATTGTTGAGATATTTTATTACCACTTTTCCGGGGCGACTGGTGCTGGCGTCCAGCATGGCCGCAGAGGATCAGGTGTTGACGGATATGATTGTCAAGATTGACCCGAGTGTGACGATTTTGACACTGGATACCGGCCGGTTGCCGCAGGAAACCTATGATGTGATTGATGCGACTCAGAAAAAGTACGGTATCAAAATCCGCGTGCTGTTTCCGGACTTGAAACAAGTTGAGACCATGGTGGCCAAGCACGGTGTGAACCTGTTTTTTGATGGAGTGCAGCAACGAAAACTCTGCTGCCATATTCGTAAAATCGAACCGCTGAAGCGCGGTCTGGCCGGTAATGATGCTTGGGTGACCGGCCTGCGTAAAGAGCAATCTGTCACACGCACCGATTTGCAGGCGATTGCCTGGGACGAGCAGTTTGGTTTGATAAAGGTTTCGCCGCTGCTGGACTGGAGCAGTGAGCAGGTGTGGGATTATATCCGTCAAAATGATGTGCCGTATAACGCTCTGCATGACAAGGGATATCCCAGTATTGGCTGCGCCCCCTGCACGCGGGCAATTGCTGAAGGTGAGGATATTCGCGCGGGCCGATGGTGGTGGGAACAGCCCGAGCATAAAGAATGCGGCCTGCACTGGAACAGTGCGCCGGAAAACGGAAAGGATAAGCCATGACACAGACAATGACACAACTCGATGCACTGGAAGCGCAGAGCGTTTATATTCTTCGCGAAGCCTATCGGTCGTTTAAAGATCTGGTGATGCTGTGGTCTATCGGCAAAGACAGTACCGTTTTACTATGGCTGGCGCGCAAGGCGTTCTTCGGACATGTACCGATTCCGCTGATGCATATTGATACGAACTTCAAGATTCCGGCGATGATCGAATACCGTGACCGGTTTGCAAAGGAATGGAAGCTGAATATGATTGTCGGCCAGAACGTCGAGGCGCTGAAAAACAAGCAGACGTTTCCCGATGGCGGTCTGGATCGTATCGGCTGCTGCAAAAAGCTCAAAAGCGAAGCGCTCAAGCATACGCTCAGCGGTGAGTGGCCGCGACGGGTGCTGAATCATCAAACGTGTGAATACGACATTCAGGAAAACGGCCAGGCATTTACGGGTGTGATTGTCGGCGCCCGTGCGGACGAAGAAGGCAGCCGGAGTAAGGAACGGTATTTCTCGCCGCGCGACCGACAGAATGACTGGGACATTGCCGAGCAGCCTCCGGAAATGTGGAATCAGTTTAATACTGATTTTGCTCCCGGCACGCATATTCGGATTCATCCGTTGCTGGACTGGACGGAACTGAATATCTGGCAATACATCGAGCGGGAGAACATCCCGATTATCGATTTGTATTTTGATAAAGGTGACGGCAAGCGATATCGGTCATTAGGCTGTGCGCCCTGTACCGGGCAGGTGGATTCGACCGCGAAAAATGTATCGGAGATTATTGCCGAACTGGAAAGCGGCCGCTTTGCCAATATTGCCGAACGTTCCGGCCGTCAGCAGGACGCCGAGGATGGCGGCGGATTGGAAACGCTCCGGCGAGACGGGTATATGTAATGATTGTCAATTGTAGAATGTAAATTGTATATTCTGACATTAACCGCATGGCGGTATTTTAAATAGAGGCTGATTATGGTACAGCTAAAAGAAAAAGAGATTAAGGAAAAATCGGGAACCGTCAGTCAACGTGAGCTGCAAAAGATGAACATTGTTATCATCGGCCATGTTGATCACGGCAAGAGTACGCTGGTCGGGCGTTTGCTGGCAGATACGCATTCACTTCCGGAGGGGAAGCTCGAAGAGGTTAAGGCTCGCTGCGCCAAAAACGCCCGACCGTTTGAATATGCGTTTTTACTGGATGCCCTGAAAGACGAGCAGGCGCAGGGCATTACGATTGACTCGGCGCGGTGTTTTTTCCGCTCGGACAAGCGTGAGTATATTTTGATCGATGCGCCGGGGCATATTGAGTTTTTGAAAAACATGGTCAGCGGGGCCGCTCGTGCAGAGGCGGCGGTTTTGCTGATTGATGCACACGAAGGGATTCAGGAAAACTCCCGGCGGCACGGATATCTGTTGAGTATGCTGGGAATCCGGCAGATTGTGGTGGCGGTCAATAAAATGGATCTGGTTGATTATTCACAGGATGTTTTTAACAAGGTACAGCAGGAATATACCGAGTTTCTTTCGCAGATTCAAATTCGAGCCGAACATTTTATTCCCGTCAGTGCCCGCAATGGAGATTTGATTGCTGATCGGCAGAAAAATATGGATTGGTACGAAGGGCCAACGATTTTGCAGGCACTGGATGAGTTCCAAAAGGAAGCAGCGCCGGTGGATCAGCCGCTGCGACTGCCGGTGCAGGATATTTACAAGTTTACCTCGCAAAATGATGATCGGCGGATTGTGGCCGGACAGATTGAAACCGGGCAGGTCCATGTTGGTGACGAGGTGATTTTTTATCCATCAAAAAAACGCTCCAAAGTGGCGAGTATCGAAGCGTTTAATACCCCGGTTCAGACTGAGAGTTTTGCCGGGCAATCGGTGGGTGTGACGCTGGCAGAACAAATTTACATTCAGCCGGGTGAGATTATGTTCCGCGCTGATGAGCCGGCACCGAAAACATCAACGCAGCTTAAGATCAACCTGTTCTGGCTGGGCAAGGAGCCGATGATTTTTAATAAGCGATACCTGCTCAAACTGGGAACCTCGCGCGTGCCGGTCTGGCTGCGGAAAATTAATACGGTGCTGGACGCTTCGGAGCTGAGTACCGAACTGAACCGCCGGCATATCGAGAGGCATGACGTTGCCGAATGTGTGCTGGAAACGCTAAAGCCTGTTGCGTTTGATCTGACGACAGAGATTGCCCAAACGGGACGGTTTGTATTGATTGACAATTACCAGATTGCCGGCGGCGGTGTGGTGCTGGATATGGCGACCGATCAGATTGACCTGACAGCCGAGCATGTGCAGCAGCGTGAGCGAAACTGGCGGCGCAGCCGAATTACATCTCATCTTCGTCAGTCCCGGATCGACCAGCAATCGACACTTGTAATTATCAGCGGTCCGGCCGGTATCGGCAAGAGCGAGATTGCTCAACTTCTCGAAGAAAAGTTATTCGATGCGGGCAAGCAGGTCTATTATCTCGGTCTGCAAAATTCGCTGTTGGGTATTGACAGCGATCTGAGTAATGAAAATCTGCGTGATGAATATATCCGCCGCTTGGGTGAAACGTCGCACCTGTTTACGGATGCGGGATTGATATTGATCGCGACCGTCAGCGATCTGGCCGAATATGAGCTGAATGTTTTAAAAACGCTGAATCAGCCGAGCGATACGCTGGTGGTTGGACTTGGCTCGAAAACACTTTCGGCGGGACTGCTGGATTTGGAATTGTCGTCTGCGGCGTCCACGGAAAAGGCCGCGACGCGTGTTGCGGATATGTTAACCGAGCGGCGTTATCTGCCGGAGTATTATCTGTAGGAATAGCCAATGAGTGAAAAACAGACAACGACATTGACGATCTCTGCCCTGCCGGGAAAACTGCTGGGCGTTTATCCGCAGAAACAGGATGGGTTGTATTTTCAGCGTATTCCGATTTTTGGCGGAGCGATTTCTGCGCAGCAGTTGCTTCAGATTGCTGAGCTTGCGATTGACTATACGGATTCGACACCCTTGCATTTGACGACGCGGCAGGATATCGAACTGCACAACATTGCCGAGTCGGATTTGAATGCGGTGCAAATATCTCTCAATGATATCGGCTTGCCGACAGTTGGTGCCGGCGGCGACAGTGTGCGTAATATCACGTTGTGCCCCTGCTGTGAGTTTAACCCCGAGGCGTTTGATGTGCGGCCACTGGCAGAATGTATTAAATTCGCATTACGTGAAACATCGTTGCTGGAGAATATGCCGCGAAAATTTAAAATCAGCCTGGCCGGCTGCGGCAATCCACAGTCCAAGCCGTATGTCAGTGATTTGTCGTTTGTTGCGACTTCGGCGACGACGGTTCGCGTGATTGGTGCCGGGTCGCTGGGTGCCCGGCCGGAAACAGGAATTGTTCTGTACGAGTCGCTGTCAATCGAAGATGTCGTTCCATTGACGCTGGCGGCGCTGGCGTTTTTTGTGAATGAAGGTGACCGACAGAATCGGCGCAAAGCACGACTGCGGCATGTTCGTCAGCGATTTGGCGACGAGGTGTTTTGTCAAAAACTCAGTGAGTATCTGGAGCGGCAAAAAGCAAATAATGCCGCTGCACCATTACCATTGGCTAAAGGGGAAAGTGGCTGGGACCATCACCTGATTCTGCAGGCGGTTAACGGTGACCTGGATGCACAGCATGCACTGCTGCTGGCGCGTGCGGCGGCCGAACAAAATGCGAAGCTGCGAATTAATCTGCATCATGGGATTGAGATTTTCAGTAGAGAGCCGTTTATACTGCAGGAGCCGCTGAAGGCTTTGACTGACCTGCCGTGTATTGTTGCCTGTCCTGGCAGTACGACTTGTAAGAATGGGCTAACTAATTGTCCGGAGGTCGCGGCTCAATTATCCGAACAGCTTAAAGGTAATGAAGTGGTTCAAGGGAAAGTCATCGCGCTGTCGGGCTGTCCGAACAACTGTGCTCACAGCAGCGTCGCCGACATCGGCCTGTCGGGCCAGCTCAAGACCATTGATGGAAAGCGTCAGGAGGTCTATAAAATCTTAGTCAACGGCGGAAATGGAAATACGCCTGATTTGGCAAAACAAAAACAAATATCGACAAGCGAAGACCTTGTCGAGGAGATTCAGAAAATTCTGAAAGGAGAATTGCAATGACAACTTACAGCGATATTATTAAAGTTGTAGGAAATACTCCGTTGGTAAAAATTAACAAGTTAATCCAAGGTGAAGCCACGGTGTTTGCAAAGCTGGAGAGCATGAATCCATTGTCATCCGTCAAGGACCGCATTGGTGCCGCGATGATCGAGGCCGCGGAACAGCAGGACAGGATTAACGAGAAAACAATCATTATCGAACCGACCAGCGGCAATACGGGAATCGCGTTGGCCTTTGTCTGTGCCGTAAAAGGGTACCGGCTGGTGTTGACGATGCCGGAGTCGATGAGTCTGGAACGGCGAAAAGTCTTAAAGGCTCTGGGCGCAGACCTTGTGTTAACGCCGGCCCAGGAAGGCATGAAAGGAACGATCGATAAGGCATTGGAAATTGCCAAATCGGAAGAGAACTCCTTTATGCCGCAGCAATTTGAAAATCCGGCGAATCCCGCGATCCATCGTGTGACGACCGCCGAAGAGATTTGGCGAGATACAAATGGAAAGGTAGATATCCTGATTTCGGGCGTCGGTACCGGCGGAACGATTACGGGAGTCTCTGAGGCGATCAAAGCGAAAAAGCCTGACTTTAAAGCCATTGCCGTTGAGCCCGTACAAAGTCCTGTGCTTTCACAGACGCTGGCCGGTGAGGAACTGAAGCCGGGGCCGCATAAAATTCAGGGCATCGGCGCGGGCTTTGTGCCCAAGGTCTTGAATCTGGACATCATTGATGAAGTGGTAAAGGTTGATCAGGAAGAGGCGATTGACTGGGCCAGGCGTGCTGCTTTACGGGAAGGGCTTTTTGTCGGTCTGTCTTCCGGCGCCGCACTTCGAGCGGCGGATGTTGTTGCGTCCAGACCTGAAAACAAAGATAAAACAATCGTCGCGATTATTCCCAGTTTCGGTGAACGATATTTGTCGTCACCGTTGTTTGCCGATATCGTCGCTTAATGACAGGACATTAAACCAAGCAATATAAACAGGAGAGTCTATGCAGTTCGCAACTAAAGCAATCCGAGTTGGGCAGCAGCCCGATCCCGCTACAGGTGCGGTTATTACGCCCATCTACCAATCGGTTAACTATGTCTTTGAAGATGTTGGCAAACCGAACAGTTTTGAATATTCACGAAGCGGAAATCCAACGCGTGCGGCATTTGAAAAATGCCTGGCGTCTCTTGAGGAAGCTGAGTATGGCCTGGCGTTCGGTTCCGGCATGGCGGCTGTCGATGCGGCGCTGTCTATTCTGCGGCCGGGAGATCACGTCGTTTCTTCCGAAATTATCTATGGCGGGACATTTCGCCTTTTTGAAAGCGTTGCTTCCGTGAAAGGGATCAGTTTCAGCTATGTTGACGGAACAAAGCCGGAAGAATTTGAAAAGGCGATTACGTCAGCGACGAAAATGGTGTGGATCGAAACGCCTGCTAATCCTCTGCTGCAACTCATTGACGTTAAGGCGGTCGCTGCGATCACTAAAAAACACGGCGTTCTGCTTGTGGCCGATAACACGTTTGCTTCTCCCTATTTCCAAAAACCACTGACGCAAGGGGTGGATGTCGTCTTGCATAGTACGACAAAATATATCAGCGGGCATTCGGATGTGATTGGCGGAGCGATTGTCACGAACGATCAAAAACTATACGATGCCTACTATTTTTATCAAAACAGCGTGGGGGCTGTTCCCGGTCCGTTTGATTGCTGGCTGAGTCTGCGGGGGTTGAAGACGCTGGCTGTTCGGATGGCCCGGCACGAAGAGAATGCCAAAAAGATCGCGGCGTGGCTGTCAGATCATCCAAAGATCGAGAATGTTTTGTATCCCGGGCTTGAAACGCATCCTCAGCATGAACTGGCAAAAGCGCAAATGGAGGGATACGGTGCGATGATTGCGTTCACACTCAAAGGCGACAATGAGACGATAAAGCGGCTCGTCGATCATCTGAAACTCTTTTATTTTGCCGAAAGCCTGGGCGGTGTTGAGTCGTTAGTTTGTCATCCCTGGACGATGAGCCACGGGATCATGAGCAAAGAAGAAAAAGAAGCGGTTGGAATCACTGAAGGGACGATTCGGTTGTCCATCGGAATCGAAGATGCGAATGATTTGATTGCCGATTTGGACCAGGCGTTAAGCTATTGTTGAGTTCGATAAATTGCGCATACTTATATCAATTCGCATCAATTATGCGCATTTATGTCATATCCGCGAAAACGGGAATCCGCAACTGAAAATGCTGGATATCCGCCTGCGCGGGTATGACAATTCCTAAGAATCAGTTTTTCTTTTACGTTCCAGGCTTGGCAGCAGTTTCGGGTGGTCGATGACGGCCAGGGTTTGGCGGATGAACTCTTTCCAGTGCGGCAGCCGGTGGGTGCGGCGCTGCAGGATGATGTTGCGCAGGCTTTTGTAGCTCATGCACCACAGCCGGGTCTGCAGAAAACCTTCCGGCAGGCGTTTTTTGATGGTGATGATGTCTTTTTCCTGTGCGGCTTCGTGAATCCATCGCAGTGTTTCGACCGAGCAGGATTGCGGCTCGAAATTGTCGGCCATAAATTTTTCGACGTCCGCGGGTTCATCCATGTTCACTGCCAGCAGTTCGGCGGTCAGTGTGTGCATGGTGCTTTCGGACTGCTTGGTGCTGAGGCGGAACGTGTCAGCTTCCTGCCACCAGTATCGCGGCGCACGCACATCCAGCCAGAGGATCATGCTTTCGAGAAACTTGTTGTGGCCGCCGTCGAGGTTTGCCAGTTTTTCGGCGACGACGGGCATTTTTTCGGTTTCCTGTTTTTTATTATGTGCCAGACCGCGCAGAGCGGGCTGGTAGCCGGCTTCGTCCACTTTTTCAACGCTTATCGTAAAGGATTCCATCCCTGTACTCTCCGTTTGGGGTTATTGGTAAAATCGTTACCCTAAAGGCGAAACGGGATTTCGTCAACTGTGTTTTTCTTATTTTGCGTTTGGGTTGGGCGATGGATACTTGGCATCGACTTCCTTGAGCCATGCGGTTAATTTGCCTTCGAGTTTGTTGACGATCTCAGGCAGTTTTTCCGCCAAATTAGTCATTTCGCCGATGTCTTTTTTCAGGTTGTAAAGTTCGGTTTGCCGGCCCGGTTCATAAAAACGGATTAGTTTCCAGTCGCCGTCGCGAATGGCCGAACAGGGACTGCCGCCCTGGTTGCCGTAATGCGGGTAGTGCCAGTACAGCGGGCCGCGTTTGAGTTTTTTGCCTTTCAGCAGCGGCACCCAGCTTGTGCCGTCGCAGTGCTGGGCCGGTTTGGCGGGCAGGCCGGCAATGTCCAGCATGGTCGGGTAAAAGTCGGTACTGACGACGGGCGTGTCGCAGACGCTGCCGGGGCGGGTGACGCCGGGCCACTTGACCATGACCGGTTCGCGGATGCCGCCTTCATAC
>JANQGW010000191.1 GCA_028282905.1 Sedimentisphaerales bacterium
AACGCCGAATCTAAAAACAGCTTGCCGTAACGGCTCATCCGCATCAGGGCAATACCGTCATGATTGCCCATCGGCGAGCGAAGATTCACAATATCGGCATAGGCCGTCGGCAAATCCCCCACGTCCATCTGCAATTGACGGGCGAAGCACTCATAATCCTTCCAGCGGTCAAAGGTAATTGAGTCATGGACTCCGCGGAACTTATGGTCGGCGTCAAACTTGATACAATAGGACTTGGTGTTTTCATTGTTCCGACCCCAGGCACTGCCCTGGTATCGCACACGGGCATCGTAAAAGACTTCCCGCCCGTCATAAATTACCGTTGCCCCGAAGGTATCGTTGCTGACTGTATTAACCGGGTTGTCCAGCCAACTGAAATCAGCCGCCGTCATCAGAATCCGCACTTCGTGCAGATTGACGGTATTGGCTGAAACGCCCACACGATATAATGCTCGCGAGTCACTTCCGCCCGCCGGACAGAAGGATTCAGTCAGGCCATCGGCGTCACGGCCACGGATATAAAACTGAACCGTACTGCCATTGCCGGCCCCGGGAATAATGCCTGTATATGTATCGCCGTTGGTATGGCTCATGGGAACACTGTTCCACGCACCACCGCTGACAGCATAGTAGAGCCGAAAGTCAGTAATTCCATCCGGATCACTCGCATCCACCGTAACGGTTACTTCCTCACCGGCTGCGGGAAAGACCGGCTCGTGTTTGAGATTCGTAAAAGTCGGACCTTTATTGCTGACATATCGCGTGTTCTGCGCACCGGGTGTGCCGGCCTGCTGCGGCGTATCAATCAGCATTGTCTTCGGCAGTCTGCAAAAGTAAAAACGACTGTTCAGCCGATTACAGCCGACAACCCATTTCGCACGGTAAGACACTTCGTATTCAACACTCTGATTCATCGATTCATTGCCGGCCAGCGTTGTTTCAATGTGGTTCAACATGTGCTCAGCGCCTCCGGTTGCCACTAGATGCAGGACATTGTTGGCGGGATTTTCGGGATCGATAATCACCTGTGAACACTGGTGGTTGCCGCCCAAACGCCACGTATCGGCGCCGGTCTCAAAGCTGCCGTTTTGAATCAACTCGACAGCTGCACCGTCCGGATCACGAATCACCGAAATATCGTCCAGTAAAATCTCCCCGGCATCCAGCAGGCCCATCACAAACTCATTCCAGATTTCATGGCCTACGCCCTGATCCGTCGGATAACCGCGATAGGTGTAGGTTTTCCAGTCGGTTTTATCTGACTCATCACTGGCGTCCCAGTTTTGAGGATCAGTTGATTCGGCATCGACATCTCTGCGTTCCAGGCTGGAACCGCCGCCGTCGGCATAGCTCGGCCAGGGCCGGCTGTCATAATAGGCAACGCTGTCAGCAATGTTGCCGTTTTCATCCTTTAATTCAATTGAATCACCGGCATTGCCAAGACCGCCGGAAAAATCGCCAAGAATGGTCAAAGCAGGGTATTTTTCGCTTAAAGCGACAGCATCTTTGGCAATTAGCAGATAGCTATTTGGTGCAATATTTGTTCCCGGCGGAAAATCATAACCGATACCTCCATCAAGACGCCAGCCGGTCAAGTCGACGGTTGACGACGAGTTATTGTACAGCTCGATCCATTCTTCATCGGATTCAGCAAATGGCGTCCCCAGCGTCGGCGGTGTCGCTTCTTCAACAACACCAAGCACTGCTCCAAAGACCACATCACTGCTGGTACTGCTGGCCTGATGGACCTCGACCGAAAGACGATTCGTACCCGATAGCAGACTATCTGCCGGTAAATTCAGGGTAGTGGAATACACCGCATTATTCACGGTTGAATCGGCATAAAGCTGTCCGGCTGAAATGTTAAAGCGATACAGTTCCACGCCATTAAGATAAAAGACCGCACTGTCGTCCACGACGTGCTGCAGTTGAAGCGAAGCGACATCAACGGGGTTGCCGGAGTAATTGAATTCTGTCTCAAAATAATAGACAATCTGGCTGGAAGAAACCGTCAGCGGTGTTCGGATGGGTTCCGGTAAGGCGGATGTTTCCTTTGCCAGCAATGCCGGGCCTTCAAACCAGTTTTGATCATCAACGGAATGCGCAGACTGATGCCAATTGGTTCCCAGATCGGCACCGGTCTGATTGTATCGCCAGTCAGCGTCGATGGGCAGTAATGTGGTCGTCTGAGTTTCTCCCGGTGTGCCTTCAGTTTCCATCTGCGGAAAGGCGTGATACATGATCTCGTTAATTATGATTTCATTATGAAAATCAAATATATTCGCTGAACCGAATGTCGCTGCAGTTGGATACGCCCAATCGCCCGTTCCCTCGGGAAAGCGGCCTCTCAATCGCATTTTGGCTATCGCCGCATCAATGACTGATGTTTTACCGTTAGTATAAAGAAATACCCGATCATTTTCAGTCATTGTCCATCCAGGCTGAATGGACAGATAACCGCCTGCGTTCAGTGTCTGTGACGGAAGACTGTAATCGACTGCCGATGGGTTTGAAGAAGCCAAAACCATTCCATCAAGATCAACTGCGGTATCTCCATAATTAACAAGCTCAACTTTAAACGGCGAAGCCGTTGTCGGGGCGATCTCATTAATCGCCAAAGAGATATCCGCGGATGGATTCGGACTTGTCACTTGAACCTCGACGTGGCGAAGCATTAAGCCGGCCCAGTTGCCTTCGCCGCCGGTCTTGGCGGCATTGCCCAGAATCCGGCCGCTGCTGTCGCTTTGTACGAGTACACTGGCGATGTGGCCGCTGGGACCGAACACGGACGTACTGACCTGGTTGGCCGTAAAATCAATTCCCCGTCCGGAAATAGCACTGTGATAATAGGTCAATTCATACCAGTCGTTCGCCTCAAGACCCGTAATCTGCCATGCACTTGGGTCGCAATCAACACCAAAGGAATTCAGAATAAGCAAATAATCACCCAAAAGCGGACTTGATTCGGCACCGCTGCCGCCGGCCCATCCCCAGGAATCGTTTTCTATCGTGAACGTCACTGCCTGGTCAACGCCCTGATAATCCAGAAGTTCCAGATTTATCGGTCCCGGCGTATAACTGCTCGGCCCCGGATAGCTTGCATCCAGAGCATGGACTTCAAAAATATTCCAAACAGTGTCGGCTTCGGTCATATCCACAGGATCGGTCTGGCCGTAAACACCGTTATGGTTAGGATCGCCCTGCATGTCAATGTGCCAGCGATTCAGCTCACCGGTAATCACGATTGAGCTTTCGGTATGTACGAAGTTTTCCGCTCCGACAGTCCCACCCACCTGCGCACTGAAGGTCCAGTTCGCGGGGTCACTGCTGCCCGTATCCGGATGGATTTTGGCCAGCGACACACCGCTGCCGTCGGCGGCGGCCGGCCAGTTACCGCGGTCATTATATTCCACTTCATCCATCACCCGGCCATTGTGGTCAACCAGCTTTAATGTTTCGCCCGCATTCGACAGCGAACCATTATATGGGCCAAACGCATCGGTATAACCTGTTTGTCCCTGAAGTGCTGACGGCGAAACCGCCACTACGCAATAACTGCGACCGGGGATCACTGAACCAGTGGGAAACGTATAATCAATCCCCTTAATGGACCAGCCGGAAAGCTCCATATCCAGAGACATCTGATTATAGAGTTCCACCCATTCGAGCGTATCATCCGCCTCGCCGGACGGGTGATACATGATCTCATTGAACACAACGATACTATCCGCATGAAGGCATATTCCAAAAATCAGAAATACTGCCACATACAACAAATTTCCCCCATGGTTTTTCATAAAAAAGTTACCCCCGTCAACAAGTTGTCATTGCAAGTTAGTTGTTATTTTAAATCCATCTTAACTTTTAACGTTTCATTTTCTTTGATTCGGTGCTTTCTGTTCAAGTTGATTTCAACAACAGCACCTGATTGGCGAAAGGCTGCCGGAAGCTTTTGGCCGCCAAGCGTTACTGTCACATTGCTCGCCTTACGGCCCTTCGGAACATCATAACGAAGCATTTTAACTTTCAGATAACCGTATTTAACAGCAATCTGATTAGTTTGCGTGGCGGCTGTCTGCTGCTGACTGATATTGCCCCAACCCTCGGCCGCGGTGAAGAAGGACACAAAATCTTCCGGTGACAGTTTCGGGGCAAAACCGAATATTCCGGCCGGGCCGTCATAGTCAAATCCCTGCAGCGAAATCAGACATCCCCATGACGCCATCGAACGGGCATAGTGATCGCCACACTCGACTTCGTTCCATGGATTATGCTTTTCGGGTACATAACGATCATGAACACCCTTGATGATCGACAAACCTTCGTCTATCATATCTTCATCGATCATATTGGCCGCTACCTGATACTCAATACCGGTCCAGACTTCATTACGGTAGCGAACACCGTTTTCGCCCGGATGCTGACTGTTAGGCCAGGTACAGATAAACATACCCGGCTCGCCCGCATGGGCATAATAGCGTTCGGGATGATGTGCTTTGTTCTGCGGGCCGACATCCGGCGTCCAGTTATATTTCCAAATTGACGCCAGCGTCTTTTTAACCTTATCTTCCGGATAAACGTATCCAAGATTTAACTGATGGGCCCAGGTTTGACCGAACATCTGATCCGACAAGCAGCCATCCCAGTATTGATGTCTCGGGTGTTTCCGGCGAGTCGTATCCTGAACAAAGAAATCGCCATTCCACAATTTCTGAACCGAGTTTTTACTGCCGTTATCAGCAATCTTTCGACAACGCCTGGCAAATGCGTCATCATCCATGCGGTCAGCCATTTCCGCGGCTGCTTTCAGAGCCGCCAGATACAGACTGCCAACATATGTATTGGCGCCATGGAAGCTAATATCGTAGGTGTTAGGCTGATTGCCCTCGATCAAGCCGTTGTCATTGCCGTCAAGATTTATCAGGTATTCCAGGCTTTTCTTGATCTTGGACCAGTTGCGATTTAGAAACTCATTGTCGGCGGTCATCAGATGTTCACGATAGGCCTTGAGAAT
>JANQGW010000160.1 GCA_028282905.1 Sedimentisphaerales bacterium
TTCAGGCTAAGCTTGAAGGCGAAACGTTTGATGCGGTGTATGCCGCTTATCAGATCAAGGATAAGGCGGATCGTTCGGCGGAAATTGGAAAAATTCTTGACGAGGCGGTCGAAAGATACGTTGATATCGAAGAACCGGCCTGCAATAAGACCGAACTGAAGCGGATGTATGATATCATCCAGAAAAAAGCTGTCCGAAAGCTGCTGCTGGAAGGCAAACGTCCGGACGGTCGCGCATTTGACGAACTTCGTCAGATTGACTGCCAGGTTGGTATTTTGCCCCGTTCGCACGGTTCGGCGCTGTTTACCCGCGGTGAAACGCAGGCGATGGTCTCCTGTACGCTGGGAACCGGCCGGGACGAGCAGATCGTTGACGGTTTGGTTGAAGAACGCGGCCAGAGCTTTATGCTGCATTACAACTTCCCGCCGTATTCTGTCGGTGAAGCCCGGATGATTCGCGGTCCCGGACGGCGTGAAATTGGCCATGGTGCCTTAGCGGAAAAGGCTCTGGAGCAGGTTAAGCCTGCGGCGGAAGATTTCCCCTATACGATCAAAATTGTCTCGGACATCACTGAGTCCAATGGTTCCAGTTCGATGGCCTCTACCTGCGGCGGCATGCTGGCGATGATGGATGCGGGTGTTCCGGTGACAAATATCGTTGCCGGTATCTCGGTTGGATTGGTTTCCGACGGAGACCGCTATGAACTGTTGACCGATATCATTGGCGATGAAGATCACTTTGGCGAGATGGATTTCAAGGTGACCGGTTCAGAAAAGGGAATTACCGCGATCCAGCTGGATATCAAGGCCGAAGGTTTGCCGCATGATATTATGGTGGCCGCGCTGGAGCGGGCACGCCAGGCACGTTTGAATATCATGGAAACGATGAAGGCTGCCATCGCCGAGCCGCGTCAGCAGCTTAGCGAGTACGCTCCGAAGATTGTCTCGATCAAGATCGATCCGGAGTATATCGGCAAGGTTATTGGGCCTTCCGGCAAGACTATTCGTGCGATTCAGGAACAAACCGAGTCGCTGATTGAGATTGAAGAAGACGGCACTGTCTGCATCAGTTGCGTCGGCGGCAACGGCCACCTGGAAGCGCGTGAGCTTATCGAAACGATGACGACCCCGCCGAAGGTTGGCAAGATTTATGCCAATGCCAAGGTTGTTTCGGTCAAGGAATTCGGCGCGTTTGTCGAAATTTCACCGGGTATCGAAGGTCTGTGCCATGTCAGTGAACTGAGTGATCAGTACATCAAGAATGTCGAAGACGTCTGCAAGGTGGGCGACCAAATCGCCGTCAAGCTCATTCTGATCGATGAGCAGGGTCGGTTTAAGCTCAGCCGCAAGGCCGCCTTGAAAGAGATGAACGACAAGAAAGAGAAAGAATAGTTATTGATTGACATTCAAAGCCGCCATGCGGATTAATCGGTGTCGCATGGCGGTGTCAAACCAATAACAGAAAGTAGATAGTAACAATTAAGGGATTTCAAAGTCCGGGCTGACGGTCTGTGCTTTGAATTCGGAGGTAATGTATGGCTATTGGAGTAGTCAAGTGGTTTGACCCCAAAAAGGGGTTTGGCTTTGTTCTCAATGAGCAGGGCGAGGATGTGTTTGTCCATTACAGCAGTATCGAAGGCGAGGGCTTTCGGAGTTTGCGCTGTGGACAGAAAGTTTCGTATCAGGAAATCAGCTCGGACAAAGGGTACCAGGGCATTGGCGTTCAGATTGTCGCATCCAAAGATGAGGTTGTGACGGTCGATGACGAGAAAGGAACTGAGTCCGTTTCCTGTTAGCTTGTAGGGCAACATTTTCAACAAATTGTTTAGTATTGCTGTGTACGGATGAGAAAAGACGCTGTCATCTTGGTCGTGGATTCTGATGAGTCTTTAGTAAAAAAGTTGGCCGCGGCTTTTGAGAAGTCAGTGTCTGCTGTTTTGACGGCTCATTCGTATCAGCAAGCCCAAAAGCACATCGAGCAGCAATCCGTTGATCTTGTGATTTGTTCAACCCATTTGGAAAAAGGCAATGATGGTATTGCCGTGCTGACGGCGGTTCGCGAGAAAAGCCCGTCGGCTCCGGTGATTCTGACCAGTACCACTGCGGACATTGAGGCCTGCAAAGAGGCGATCAAGCTTGGCGCGTATGATTATCTGGTCAAGCCGCTGGAGATTGACGCGGTCCTGCGGATTGCGCAGCAGGCGCTGCCGAAGATTCCTGCGATGGCGCAGAGCGGGGACTTTGAGTTCTCGGCTGTGGTCAGCCGCAGTCCGTTGATGCAGACGATGTATCGCAAGCTCAGCCGGGTGGCGCCAACGGATTTGGCGGTATTGATCGAAGGTGAATCCGGGACTGGTAAGGAACTGACGGCCAAGGCAATCCACGCCAACTCGAAACGGGCTGATAAGCCGTTTTATCCGATTAACTGCGCGGGGCTTTCTGAAAGCCTGCTGGAGAGCGAATTATTCGGGCATGTCAAGGGCGCGTTTACCGGGGCGATGGCCGATCGCAAGGGATTGTTTCAGATGGCGGACAAAGGCACGCTGTTTCTGGATGAGATTGGCGATATGCCGCTGGCGATGCAGGCAAAGCTGCTGCGCGTGCTGGAGGACGGGCTTGTGTTGCCTGTCGGTGGAAGTTCGGCGATTCGCGTGGATGTGCGGGTGATTAGTGCGACCAATCACGACCTGGCGAAAAAGGTTGAAGACAACGAGTTTCGACAGGATTTGTATTTTCGGATTAAAGGGGTGAGTGTGACGCTGCCGCCGCTGCGAAATCGGCCGCAGGATATTCCGGAATTGTTCGGGTATTTTCTGAAAGAAGCCTGCGACGAGGTTCAATCGGATATTCACCTGATTACCGAGCCGGCGATGCGGGCGCTGATGAGCTATAGCTGGCCGGGCAATATTCGCCAACTGCGGAATGTCGTGCGGACGATGGTGGTGATGTGCGAAGCGGACACGCTGGACTTGCGTGATTTGCCGCCGGAGATTTCGCGTATTCGCAGCCTGCAATCGCCGGAAATGGCTTCTGCGCAAGGAGCGGGACTGGGTGATATGTTGGGCCAGTCGCTTGAGGAAGTTGAAAAGGAGCACATCCGACAGACTCTGGAACTGACCGGCAACAATCGCGCAGAAGCAGCCAAAATCCTCCAGATCGGCGAACGGACGCTTTATCGGAAGATCAAAGAGTACGGGTTGTAAATTCAATTTTGAATGATGAATGTTGAATTGAGCGATGCACTTTTTTGATATATTAGAGCATTTTTGAGTCTTTTCGCCTATTTTCTGTAACATTTTGCTTTTTGATGCGTCCTATTGACCGGATAAGAGTCTAACTGGAATGGAGATTGTTTAAGGAGAACTATTCGATGTGTCGGATGAAGCAGGCTTTTTTGGCGATTGTGTTGGCGGGAATCACTTTTTGCTGTTCGGGGTGTGCGACGATTTTGGGTGGAATTATTGGGCATCAGTCCGGTGAATTGGCTGCGGGGCTGGCAATTGGGGCGGCGGTGGATTTTGGTGACAATATCGTCAACGGCGTCGGTCAGATGTTAGCTGATGACCAAAAGGAGTTTCGTCAGAGGGCTGTCGTTGATTCAGATGCCGGGACGATTCAATTGCCGCGAAAGGGCTTTTCGGTGGATCGGACGAAGTCGCTGCTGGCAAAGATTCAGCCGCGGTTTGAAGAGGCTGGCTGGACGTATGAACGCACCCGCCTGAAGACGTGCTTTAGCTTTAGCAATTATGTTCATGACGAGACATGGCGTTGTACGGATGCTTCGGGACAGCCGTTTGAACTGGATATCCAGATGGGGTGGAAAAAGGACTCGAAACTCAAGGTTCAGATTCCATCCGGCAGTGAGGCGAAGCGTTCGGAGGTGACGCTTCAGATTTACGGTTGGCTGGAAGAGACTGTGATGCAATAGGGCTTAACAGGATATATAAGACCTATATAATGATGGGTTGCCGGCGTCTCAGGGAAATGTTCGGGAAATCTGTGCTAAAAACCTCAATTTTACTGGAATGGGGCTTGATTTATGCGATTTATCGGGTAAAATCTTCGCTTTATGCCCAGGTGGCGGAATTGGCAGACGCGCTAGGTTGAGGGCCTAGTGGGGTTAATACCCCGTGGAGGTTCAAATCCTCTCCTGGGCATATTTTAATTCATCTTTCAGGGATTTCATCTCATTAACTCTCATCTGAACGGCTAAGCGGATTATTGATATCCAAAAAGAAAGGGCCGTGAATTGTTGGTTCACAGCCCTTGAGAATTTGCTGATTGATTGGCTATTCGCCGACTTTGGCTGCTGCTGCCGCGGCTTTGCGTGCACGTTCTCGTGCCTTGCGAGGGGCATTAGCCGCCCGCGTTTTCAGCTGTTTTTCGCGTCTTTTATCAAGTTTATCTCTACGTCGTCCCATACAATTTCCTCTCAGTAATCTTATGAAACCTGTCATGGTGCGACGGATTTCATAGCAAAGAAAAGCCATTTCAGTATCAGTATTACAGCCTGTCCATAATACAATTTCGCGATTGTAAGCATTTAGACGGGCAAAATCAATGATTTTTTTGAGGAAATCAAACAGGCGGGAAAAATCCAAAAATAGACTTCGAGCTATGGCAATACACGACATTTTCTGATAATTAATAAATCTGACCGATGTGATATAAATTTTGCACTCTAATTAGCCTATTGGAAGGTGAGTTATGGATTTTCTGGAATTAGTTGGTCGGCGCTATAGTGTTCGCCGGTATTCGGACAGGGTTGTGCCGCGGGAGGTGATTGGGCGTTGTCTTGAGGCGGCGCGTCTGGCGCCTTCGGCTTGTAATTCTCAGCCGTGGCGATTTGTGGTGGTTGATGAGCCGGAAAAGAAACAGGCGGTGGCGGAAGCCGCATTGAAGGGGCCGTCGAAATTCAATCATTTTGCTTTTGATTCGCCGGTGCTGGTGTGTGTAGTGTCCGAACGGCAGAAACTTGTGCCGAAGCTGGCGGGGGTGGTTAAACGCAAGGATTACAGCCTGATGGATATCGGTATCGCCGCGGAACATTTCTGCCTGCAGGCGGCCGAGGAAGGGCTGGGCACCTGTATGTTAGGGTGGTTTAACGAACGCGGGGTGAAACGCATTCTTGGGATTCCCAAGGGCAGGCGTGTTGAATTGATACTCACGCTTGGCTATGCGGCGGATGAATCAGTACCGCAAAAGAATCGAAAAAGCGTTGAGGATATGTCAGGGTTCAATGAGTATTAAGAGAATTAAGGAATCCCGACGATGTCGGGACGGCTGTTTAAATAGATTCCTCGGCTGCGCTCGGAATGACAATTTGGCGTCCAGAATGATGATCTGATTCTTTTTGAAATAAGGTTTGCAATTTTATATACATTGGACAAATAACTTATGCCAAGCCGCCTTCGTATTTGGCGATGGCGTGGCGGAGGATGGTTTGGGCTTCGGCGATATCTTGGTCGTCATAGTTTGTGATCTTTTCCAACACCCGCTCCAGTGTTTCGACTAGATCGACGACTTCGTCTTCCAGCGGGGCCGAATGAATGATCGTGGGATGGGTCGTGTCTTCCGGTGAGAACGCCGTTACGACGAAGGGGTGTTTGCATTTGGGACAGGCAACTCTTTTGCCTTCATAATGGTCGGGAGCCTTGAAGCCGGCTTTGCAATGGGAACATCTTGTTTCCATATCGTCTGCCTTTCCGTTTGGTTATCCTTCTGATTCGATAGCGGTATTATAGCGGATTTGGATATTATCGCAAAGAATTAACCGGATTTTATCCGAATCTGTCTTTTTGAGCTTATTTTCGACAAAAATTGTTAAATTTGGCTTGAGGAGTTAGTGGCGGCTAACTATATTCAATATTAGAAGCCATCGCAAACCCTCATTTGGTTTTAAAATGGCCCTTTTCGCCTCTGGACGGCGTCAGACCAAAGCCGCCTTAGCTTCGGCTAAAGCTGATTTGTCTTCCTTGCCAGAGACAAAAAGATCTCATTTTTAAACGCAAAGCAGGTTTTGCGATGACTTCTACTTAACAGAAACCTGTTTTTGGCTTATGAGTCCCAATACACATGACAATCTGAGTGCATCGCTGGAAGATTACCTGGAAGCGATCTATCATCTATCGGCCGAGGACAGGGCGGCTCGCAGTAAGGATATTGCGCAGCGTCTGAAGGTATCGCGGGCATCGGTGACCGGGGCGCTGCGTTCGCTGTCGAGCAAAGGGCTTGTTCACTATCAGCCGTACGGCGGAATCAGGCTGACGGAGAAGGGACGTCAGTTGGCGGGCCGGGTGGCTCGCAAGCATGCGATCTTAACCCGTTTTTTTGCCGATGTGCTGGGGGTAGATGCAGCGCTGTCACACGAGGCGGCCTGTCGGGCGGAACATTCATTGTGTCCGGAGATTACGCCGCGGCTGACGGCATTTGTGGATTTTATTACACAAACGCAAGGCGATGAAACGACGATTGTTCAGCAATTTCAGCAACATTGGAAAAGCATAAGTGAAAATGAAAAGGGCGGTCGGTGACAGCATGGCAGATATGAAGACAATCGCAATGGATACGGTCAGCTCCGGTAAACGTGTTCGTATTGAATCTATCGACGCGGGCCAGGGACTGGCGAATCGGCTGGCGGCGATGGGACTGTTTAAGAATGAAGAGGTCAGCGTTATCCGTAATGACGGGACGGGACAGATTATTATTGGTGTGAAAAACTCCCGGGTGATTCTCGGTCGAGGAATGAGCCATAAGGTATTGGTCAGCCTGATTTGAAATATCAAAAATCAAAGTGTAAAATGCAAAATTAAGGAATCCCGACTTCGTCGGGACGCTGTTTAAACAGATTCCTCGGCTGTGCTCGGAATGACAGGTTGGCATACCGAGCAACGATAAGAATATTTCTGAAAACAGTATTGTTAGATCAGGACTAATGGTGTATTAAGTTTATAAGGATGAAAACATGAACAGACGTGATTTTTTGAAAGTTCTCGGTGTCAGCTCGCTTTCTGTGTCGAGTATTTCCTGTGTTACTGCCGGGCCTGACGCGAAGCCTGCCCAACGCCCGAACATCCTTTTTATTTTCTCCGACGATCACGCGGTTCGCTCGATCGGGACCTATGGCTCGACGATTAATAAGACACCGAATATTGACCGGATTGCCGACGAAGGGATCTCGCTGGATCGGTGTTTCTGCTGCAATTCGATTTGCGCGCCCAGCCGGGCGGCAATTTTGACCGGTAAGCACAGTCATGCCAACGGGCTGATGACCAATCTTAATACATTTGATGGTTCACAGATGACGTTTCCGAAACTGCTGCAAAAGGCCGGGTATCAGACGGCATTGGTTGGCAAGTGGCATTTGAAGACCGACCCGACTGGTTTTGACTATTGGGAGATTCTGCCGGGGCAGGGCAATTATTATAATCCGGATTTCCGGCGTGAAGGCGGCAAAAAGCGGTACACCGGCTATGCGACTGACGTCACGACTGATTTGACACTGGACTGGTTGGAGAACAAGCGAGATACCAACAAGCCGTTTATGATGATGTGCCAGCATAAGGCGCCGCATCGGGTCTGGGCGCCGGGGCCGAAGCATCTGACGATGTATGATGATGTGACGATCCCTGAACCGGAAACGCTGTTTGACGATTACGCCAATCGTAACTCGGCACTGAAAGACAACGAGATGGAAATCGGCCGGCATATGATGATGGATTATGATTTAAAAGTGGCCGGCTCAAAAGTGAAAGATGTGCTGGGGCGGGCATTTAAGAATCCGGAATTGCGGCGGATGACGCCTGAGCAGCGAGCTGACTGGGATGCGGCGTATGAGCCTAAGAACGATGCCTTCCGCAAGGCGAATCTGAAGGGTAAGGATTTGGTCCGCTGGAAGTATCAGCGGTATATGAAAGATTACCTGCGGTGTGTGGCATCGGTGGATGACAATATTGGTCGGCTGCTGGATTACCTGGATCGGACGGGACAGGCGGACAATACGCTGATAATTTACAGCTCGGATCAGGGGTTTTATCTGGGCGAGCATGGCTGGTATGATAAGCGGTGGATGTATGAAGAGTCGTTCCGGATGCCGTTTGTGGCCCGCTGGCCAGCGGCGATGAAGCCGGGGCATCGCAGCGACAAACTGGCGCAGAATATTGATTTTGGGCCGACGTTCCTGGACGCGGCGGGTGTGAATGTACCGCAGGAAATGCAGGGCGAGAGTTTGCTGCCGATTTTCCGCGGCAAGACGCCGCGGGATTGGCGCAAGAGCCTTTATTACCACTATTATGAGAAGGGTGAGCATTCTGTGCCGCGGCACTATGGCGTGCGAACCGATCGGTATAAGCTGATTCATTACCCGGATCTGAACGAGTGGGAACTGTTCGATCTGGACAAAGACCCGCAGGAGATGAAGAGTGTCTATGGTTCTGCGAAATACAAAAAAATCCAGACGAAGATGCACGCTGAACTCAAGCGTCTTCAGGAGCAATACCAGACACCGGAATTGAATACTTAGCTTAGACTGACCGCTTGTCAGTTTGAGAGATTAAAAATCAAAAATTAAAATGCAAAATTGAGGAATCGGCCTGCGGCCGATGCTGTTTAAATAGATTCCTCGGCTACGCTCGGAATGACAGTGACGTTATTCCAGAAAACAGGTCGGGCAAAGCTATCTTTGTTTTGGCCCATTTGAATACTTAAGAAAGTAAGCATTATGAGTGCACTGACGGATTTTGAAATACAACTTCTGCGGACGATTCAGCAGCCGCTGCCGATATGCCCGCGACCGTTTGCGAAAGTAGGCGAGTTGCTGGAAACGACGGAGCAGGCGGTACTGGAGACGATTACAAAACTGAAAAACGATGGCTTTATTCGCCGATTTCGCCCACAGCTTAATTACCGTGCGCTGGGTCGGATTGCCGCGTTGGTTTGTGCGCATGTGCCAGATGAGAAATTTGACGCGGTGGCTTCGGCGGTGAGTGCTTTGGACGGGGTGTCGCACAATTACTGCCGGAACCATCATTACAACCTGTGGTTTACGCTGCAGGCCGGTTCGCTGATCGCGATCGATGTGACGCTTGACGGGTTGAAGGATGAATTCGATGTAGAGTTTCATAGTCTGCCGGCGACACGGCTGTTTAAGCTGGATGTTCGGTTTGACCCGGCCGGGCCGGAGGCGATAGCCAAACAGCCATTTGCATCACCGGCCGCTGAAATGCGCATGTCGGATGTACCGCCTGTGCCGGTTGAACTAACCGATACAGAGAAACAGGTACTGGGGGCGATTCAAAGTGAGCTGCCGGTGACGGAAATGCCGTTCGATGTAATCCCGGAATTGCCGGAGGCGATTGATGTGATTGAAGTGCTGCAATCGGTTTCCGATAAGGGTGTGCTGCGGAAAATCGCGGCGGTGCTGAACTACACACGATTGGGCTATACGGCTAACGCGATGTTTTGCGCGGAGGTGCCGAGTGACCGCATCAGCACGGTCGGTGCTGACCTGGCGGGATGTGCGATGGTCAGTCACTGCTATGAACGCAAGACTTTTGACGGCTGGCCATTTAATTTTTATGCGATGTGCCACGCCGGCAGCTTAGAGCAGATTGCCGAAATGACCGAATCGGCCTGCATTACCCATAACATCACCCATACGCAACTGCTGACGACGGAAAGAGAATTGAAAAAGCATCCGGTTCGCATTGTTTTTTAGGCACATCGGGGCTTCAGAATGCACCAATGCATTCAATTATCTTGTTCTTGTAAAGGCCCCAAATCTTTTTGTTTCGCACTGGATACCGGGTCAAGCCCGGTATGACAAACGCATTTATGCCGGCAAAATTGAAGAAAGTCCGATTTTTGAGGTGAAATTTCTGCTAAGTATGCTATAATCCGTCCGTTTTGCGCGCCGGGCATATCGAAATCCACGATTGAACCTGTTCCAAAAACTATCGTAAAGGGTATGGTTTCGGTCTGAAATGCGGGCTTGTCCGGCCTGTGATATGGAATGTAAATCTTTATTTTTGGAGAGTTTAGTGAGCTTTACTTTTGATGAATTGAGCCAGAAGTTGAAATTACCAGTATCGGTGCAGGATATCCTGACCGGCTGTAAGAGTTTGACGGTGCCTGAGTCGCGAGAGGAAATATTTTCGATGGCGATGGGCGCCAAAGAGGCCGGGACTTACGAAGTTGCTTACGATGTGGATGGGGAATCTGTTTTTGAAGCGAACGTGACGAAAGTCCGCAATGGGCTGGCGATCAATTATGTTGATCCGTATATGCGACGTCGTGATCCGGAATGTATGCTGGTGGCTGATGAGGGCCAGACGGACAAAACGCGATTCAGCGACCGTTATGATTTTTCATTTGACACCGTTCGCAACGAGACATTCGAATGGCTGAAAGCGCAGGATCTGGTTGTCACGTTTTTCTCATTAGGCGGGCTGGATCCGAAAGCGGGTAAAGGCGCGATGCTGATCGCTCCGGCTAACGCGGGCTTTTTTGTCGGCGGATTGGCGGACCTGCAGGGATTGGTTCCGCCGGCGGATATCTGTGATGACTTTGAAATTTACAGCGTGATCTACCTGGCGCCACCGTTTCGTCATACGCGATTCGACGGCAAGCAGGTCGTGGTGCATAACCGGCTGGAAGATGTGCATGAGGTCTTTTCGTATAACCTCTATCCGGGGCCGAGTGCCAAGAAGGGCGTTTACGGTGTGCTGCTGACGATTGGTGAGGCCGAGGACTGGCCGACGCTGCATGCTTCGACGGTTGAGGTGGAAACGCCGTATGACAATATTGTGACGATCATGCACGAAGGCGCCAGCGGCGGCGGCAAAAGTGAGATGCTCGAACAGCCGCACCGTCAGTCGGACGGGCGTTTGCTGCTGGGTCGCAATACGACCAACGGTGAGCAGCGCACGCTGGCGATGGGCCAGAACTGTAAGCTCTACCCGGTGACGGATGATATGGCGATGTGTATGCCGATCGCCAACGATCCCAGCGGTTATCTGCTGGCGCAGGACGCCGAGCAGGCGTGGTTTGTGCGGGTTAACCATATTGATAAATACGGCACCGAGCCGAACCTGGAGTCGCTGACGGTGCATCCTAAGATGCCGCTGCTGTTTATGAATATCGACGCGGTGGCCGATTCGACGGCGCTGATCTGGGACCATATCGAGGACAAGCCCGGCAAACGCTGTCCGAATCCGCGGGTGATTCTACCGCGGCAATCCGTGCCGAATGCGGTGAACGGTTCGGTTGAGGTGATGGTGCGAAGCTTTGGCATTCGTACGCCGGCCTGTACGATGGAAAATCCGAGCTACGGAATTTTGGGCTATCTGCATTTGCTGCCGCCGTCTTTGGCATGGCTGTGGCGGCTGGTGGCTCCGCGCGGCCATGACAACCCCAGCATCACTGCCAAAGCGGATGTGATGACCAGCGAAGGCGTTGGCTCGTACTGGCCGTTTGCAACGGGGCGGATCGTTGACCATGCGAACCTGCTGCTGCGGCAGATACAGGCGTCGCCGAAGGTGCGATATACGCTTACGCCGAATCAGCACGTTGGGGCGTGGCAGACTGGCTTTATGCCGCAGTGGATCAGCCGGGAGTATCTGGCACGTCGGGGTGTGGCGCCGTTCAGGCCTTCGCAGTTGACACCAGCGCGTTGTTCGCTGCTGGGATATGCGTTGAACTCGATGCAGGTGGAAGGATCGCTGATCCCACAGTGGATGCTGCAGGTGAACTTGCAGCGTGAAGTGAAGAATGAAGGATATGACGCCGGGGCGGCGATCCTGCGGGACTTTTTCGTGCGGGAACTGGAGAAGTTCGATCATCCGGACCTGGACCCACTAGGCAAAAAGATCATCGACTGCTGCCGCGATAACGGCACACTTGAAGACTACGAAAGCCTGCTGGCGTTATAAGCCGCAGACGTTCGCATTCCATAAAACCAACATCAACGGCCGGCCTGAGCAAAAACTCAGGCCGGCTGTTTTACATTTTCTCAAATCATTTCAGCAAAACTCATTCTTTTTGAGAAATATGGAACTTCTATTTCTTTTTGATGTCAAAGATGGTGTAGGCGTGAAGACTTTGCCATTTATGATTGTTTTTTGTTGGGAGCGGTTGCGATGTCAGGAAAACATTATCATTCTCTTTGGCGTCATGTAATTTTTTTTATTTTAGTCGTTGTATTGATCAATGTTTTGTTTCGAAATGTTTTCTTTCATAAATGCAGTGGCTCCAGAGTAGTTACAACGCAGATGCGGTTAAAAGAACTTCATCAAGCAGTCAATATGTTCAGGGTGGACACCGGCCGTTACCCCTCGCAGGAGAAAGGATTGCTGGAACTGATTGAAAAGCCGGATGATGTGCAGGATTGGTCTGATGGAGGGTATCTGGTAACGAATCATCTTCCGAAAGATGCGTGGGGTGTAGAATTTTTTTATAAGCTTACCCCGGATGGCGAGCGCCCTTTTGTTATCATCAGCTATGGCAAAGATAAAACCCCCGGTGGAGAAGACGATAACACCGATCTGTCAAGTATCTGTTTACCGATCAGTTGCGATTGTATCCATTGAGGCGCTTAAGCATGTCAGCGTACCTGTCCGATTCTGCAGGCAGACTATTTTCGACTCGCACGCGAACCCATAAGGAGAGATCATCTGCTGCCGTACAAATGAACGCTACAATGATCCATTGCGGAATCCCGACCAGCATTAGCAGGACAATATTCACAAGAACCGAATCTGTAAATAAATCCAGATGGCTTAATATGATGATCGTGGCGATATTCGCAAGCCCGAATAGCTTTGCCAAAGAACGCGAAAAGCCTGTATCTCCGATCCCACAGGTCGATTCGATCACCAGCAGCATGGTCCCCAACAGTAAATGCCCGGCTGCCAGTAATAATGACAAACTTAGTATTTTTTTCAACATGGGGTACCTTTCCAAATACACGATTGTATCTCCATCATTTAAAACGCCAAAGGAGACATATGTGTGGCGGTATTTCGCTTTTTCGGTCGAAATTACCTCCTATTTATTGCGACCAACGCCTTCGCTGAAGGCTATTCCAAT